>JAGOGU010000055.1 GCA_017996515.1 Allobrachymonas sp. | reverse complement strand
CGACCCCGATGCGCCGCTGTATCGCGAGGGTTTGGGGCTGGATTCGATCGATATTCTGGAAATTTCCCTGGTGGTTGCACGCACATATGGCACGCAAATCAAGGCGGGCGATGCCGACAATGCCAAGATATTCGGCTCTTTGCGCACTTTGGCGCAATATATCGTGGATAAGCAGCAAAACGCCTGAAGCCGAGGCGTGCAGCAAGAGATCGGGTTCGATGCAGCAAATGATGGACAAGGAGCGCTCGGCGCGGTTGCGTGTTGCAGGCGAGCCTGTCAGCCCGCTGCCTGATGCTGCTGCATCCGGTGCGCATCGGGGAGTGGCAAATGGCCCCTCTTTCCAGTGGCAAAAAGTCAAGGTGGTTGCCCGTGGAGCGGGGTGGATGGTCTATGTGGCAGTGATTTTTTGGTGCTGCATTCAACGCGAGCCGCGCTGGTGGACTTTGCTGCCTTTTGTGTTGCCGCTTGGTTATTGGCTGGGCATGGCGCTGGTGCAGCGGGTATCGCATCCGCGCTGGTATTGGCCGGTTCGGGTGACACTGCTGCTGTTGCTTGTGGCGCTGGCGGTCGGGTTGATGCAGCTACAGAACGTTTTGCTGGTCAGCCCGCAGCGCGTGCGCCTGTTTTATTTTCTGCAAGAGGCCGTGATGCTGTGGCTCATGGTGGCGGTTTTTGCGCGCTCTCTGTTACCCGGGAAAACGCCTTTGTGCTCGGCGGTGGCTGTGTTGTCGCATCCCGTCATGACGCCTGCCGTGTGGCGTTATACCCGGGGCGTGACCTTGGCCTGGGCCTTGTGGATTGCGGGGCTGTGGCTGGTGTCGGCGCTGTTGTTTGTGGCTGCATCGGCGCAGACTTGGGCGTTTTTTTCGCTGGGGGTAGCGCCTGTTCTGATGGCGGTTTTTTTCCTGGCCGAAGTATTGCTGGGTAGACGCCTGTTTTTGCCTAAATCCGATCGCAGCAGTCTGTGGGCGACACTGGCAACCGTGCGCAAAGTGAACTGGACGGCGTTTTTCATGCAACTGTTTCAAGAGCAGGACGTGCCGGCGCAGCAGCAGCGGCATGAGACTGTGTCATCCGCAGGATTGAAATGACGCAACAGCGCACGATGAACAACCTTTGCATACAGCAGGGGCAAGCGCCGGTTTGCGGGCATGCCAGCCTGCAATCGGTGCTGGTGCATGGCAAGCACGGCGCGATAACGGTGCGGCAATGGCTGCGGGATGTGCGCCGCTTGCTGGCGTGCCTGCCCAAACAAAGCGGGCACATCGTCAATATTTGCGAAGACCGCTACCATTTTCTGCTGGGCTTGGGGGCGTGCTTGCTGGGAGGCAAAGTCAGCCTGCAACCTTCTTCACTCACACCTGCCGCCTGGGATCAATTGCAGCAGCACGCGCCGGATGCTGTTTGCCTGCACGATGGCGCCTTGCCCGATCTGCCGGCAGGCAGCCGCTTACCCTGTTTACATGTGGCCGAAAGCTTGCAGCGCGCATCAGCCGGGGCGGATGTGGATGCAGATGCGCACATTCCGTCCATCCCCGCCACGCAGGTGGTGGCGCGCGTGTTCACATCCGGCTCTACCGGCACGCCCGTGGGCCATGCCAAAACCTGGGGCAAGCTGTGCTGCAATGTGCGTGCCGAAGCCCAGCTGTTGGGCCTGTCTGAACCGTTAGAACAGACTGAGTGGGTGGCTACATGGTGTTTGGTGGGCACGGTGCCCTCGCAGCATATGTATGGCTTTGAGTCGGTTGTGTTGCAGGCGCTGGTGGCCGGGCACAGCCTGTGGCGTGAACGGCCTTTTTACCCTGCCGACGTGGCAGACGCGCTGGCGGATGCGCCCGCGCCGCGCATGCTGGTGACCACGCCCGTGCATTTGAAGGCCTTGACGGATGCAGGCGTAGCCTTTGCCGGTGTTGAACGTATTTTGTGTGCCACCGCTCCCTTGTCGCTGGAGCTGGCGCGCAAAGCCGAATCTGCATTGCAAGCGCCTCTTTTCGAAATTTACGGCAGCACGGAAACAGGCCAGATCGCCGTGCGCCAGCCGACGCAAGATGTGGCCTGGACGCTGTTTCCGGGCGTGGCTCTGGAGCAGCAGGATGAGCGCACCATCGCCAGCGGCGGTCATCTGGAAGGGCGTATTGCGTTGTCTGACATGATCGAGCTTGTGGATGCGCGCCGCTTCGTGCTGCATGGGCGCTCGGCCGATATGGTCAATATCGCGGGCAAGCGCTCGTCGCTGTGCTATCTGAACAGCGTGTTGGCACGGATGGATGCGATTGAGGACGGCGCTTTTTTCTTGCCGAACATGCCGCAGCAAAACGATGTGGCAGGTGCGGTGAACAGCCATGTGCAGCGTCTGTGCTTGATAGCGTGCGCGCCGGGCATGCAGGCCGAAGAACTGATGGAGCAGTTGCGGCAACACATCGATGCCGTTTTTTTGCCCAGGCCGCTGATCGTGGTGGACCAGCTACCGCGCAACGCCACTGGCAAACTGCCGCAAGCAATTTTGCAGGCGATGTATGAGCAGCATATGGCGGCTGTGCAAAAAAAGGCCATGCCAACGGAAACGCAAACAACATCATCCGCGGCACCGTCAGCGCCGGCAACCACCCGCGCCAAGCGCTGGCAGGTTCCCATGCAACATCCGGCATTTGATGGGCACTTCCCCGGCCATCCGGTTCTGCCAGGCGCGGTGCTGCTGCAGCACGGTCTGGATTTGTGCCGCCAGCAGGCGCAGTATCCGAACGGGCGTTGGAGCGTGCAATCGGCCAAATTTTTGCAAACCTGCCATCCGGGCGATGTGCTGGAGATGGTGATTGAACCCAAACCCATGCCGATGGGCAAGGAGCAAACGCAGGCGTGGGCCTTGCGTGTGCTGCGTGATCAAGAGACTGTGATGAATGGCGTGGTGCAACTGGCATTCAGTGGTGCGGAGCAGTAAAGGCATGATGGAAAAAATGCTGAGTCAATCCGCGCACGCTGCACAAACCGAATGGACGCAACGCAAGGAGCGCAGCCAGCGCCCCGTGGTGCGTTTCATGGTGTGGTTTTCGCTGCTGCTGGGGCGCCGCATCAGCCGTGTGCTGCTGCGTGGCATTGCGCTGTATTTTTTGTTGTTTTCGCCCAAAGCGCGTGCGGCCTTGCAACTGTATTACCAGCAGCTTTGGCAGCGCCGCGCACGCTGGGGCGAGCTGTATCGCCATTTTTTTGCCTTTTCCAGCGTGATACACGACAGGATTTTTTTGCTCGATGGCCAGCACGGGCAGTTTGATGTGCGGCTGGACGCCAGCGACCGTGCGGTTATCGAGCGGGCTTTGCAGAGCGCTGATGGCGTGGTGATTTGGGGCGCGCATTTTGGCAGCTTCGAAATGCTCAAAGCGCTGAGCGCGCAAAACGGGCAAACGGTGTACATGCTGATGTATGGTGACAATGCCGACAAGCTCAATGCGATTCTGGCGGCCATCAATCCGCAAGCGCCTGTGCACGTGATTGCCTTGAATCGGGTGGATTCGATGTTGCAGGCGCAAGAAAAGCTGATGCAGGGGCACTGGCTGGGCATGTTGGCCGATCGCACATTCGCAGCAGATGAAACGGTGGCGCTGCCTTTTCTGGGCAAAGAGGCGCGCTTCCCGACTGGGCCGATGCGCCTGGCGGCCATGTTGGGTTGCCCGGTACTGTTTTTGGCGGGCGCGTATGTGCAGGGCAGGCACTACCAGATACACGCCCATGTGTTGGGAGATTTTGGCGACTGTCCGCGCGAAGAGCGGGCGCAGCGCATGGCTCACGTGCAGCAGGCTTTTGTGCAGCAACTCGAGGCGATGTGCCACCGCTATCCCCATAATTGGTTCAATTTTTTCGATTTCTGGCAAGCGGCCTCCGAGCGCTGATGCGCGCGTGCCGGCACCAGTCTGTTTTTTGAAAGGGCTTTTCCTCATGTTTCGACCAAATGATTGTGATGTGCGTGGCATGCGCGAATGGCGCGTCTGGATGGTGGGCGCGTGCGCGCTGGTGCTGCTGTCTGTTGCGCCGCGTGCATGGGCATTCGATATGGCGACGCTGATGCAGAACCTGGGCAAATACAAGGAGCGGCACGGCAAGTTCGTAGAGACCCGCCATCTGGCCGTGCTGAAGCAGCCGTTGCGATCCAGCGGTGAAGTGCGCTATGTGGCGCCCGATCTGTTCGAGAAAAAAACGCTGGAACCTGCTGCCGACCTGATGCGCGTTGACGGCGACCGGCTGTACATGGAAAAAGACGGGCGCAAATACCGCATGCTGCTCAGCAAGCAGCCGCAGGCAGCCGCTTTTGTTGATGCCATTGCCGGCTTGCTCAAAGGCGATGCGGGCACGCTGGAGCGCAATTACGACTACCAGCTCGAAGGCAAGGCCAGCAAGTGGACCCTGACCCTGGTACCCAAAGACAAGAAAGTGCGCGACATCGTCAGCAAAATCGTTGCCACGGGCGACCAGCAGCAGCTCAAAAGCATCGAGTATTTGCAGGCCGATGGTGACCGCTCCGTGATGGTGGTGGAACCTCTGTCGAATCAGTAACAGCAGCCTGGGGCTGGCTGAAGATCAAGTGAGGCAAGACACGCGATGATGGCATTTGCATGGCGAAACAAGGCAGTGCTGTTGTGGGCGCTGGGCTTGCTGGCGGCTGTAGGGGTGATTGCCCGCAGCAGCTTCACGACCGATATGGGCGCTTTTCTGCCGCAAAACCCCAGCAAGCAGCAGCAGCTGCTGGTGGATCAAATCACGCAGGGCAGCCTGTCGCGCATGCTGGTCATGGGGCTGGAAGGCGGCACGGTCGAGCAACGCAGCCAAGCCTCGCAATTGCTGGCCGAAAAAATGCGCACCACAAAGCGCTTTGCCATCGTGGCCAATGGCGCAAGCGATGCGTTTGAGCGCGATCAAAAATTCGTTTTTGAGAACCGCTATGCGCTCAGCCCTGCAGTAGATGCGAAACATTTCAGCGTCGATGGGCTGCGGCATGCCATCGGCCAATCGGTGCAGGCGCTGGCATCGCCAGCGGGCATGTTGCTCAAGCAGATTTTTCCGCACGATCCAACGGGTGAAGTGCTGGAACTGTTCAGCCAAATGGCGCAGAGCGAGCAACCGGCCGATGGCGATGTGTGGGTGTCATCCAATGGCCAGCGTGCCTTGCTGATGGCGCAAACGGCGGCTGCAGGCTCGGATACGGCCGCGCAGGAACAAACTTTGGTGGCATTGCAACAGGCTTTTCGCCAGGTACAGGCTGAGCAGCCCGAGTTGAGTGCCGTGCAACTGCTGGTTTCCGGCGCGCCGGTTTTTGCGGTGGAGGCCAGTAACACCATCCGCAGCGAAGCCGGGCGCCTGGCGATAGGGGGCTTCATCGCCGTAACCATTCTGTTGCTTTGGGCGTATCGTTCGCCCATCACCGTGGGGGTGAGCTTTTTGCCTGTGCTCTCGGGCGTGTTGGCGGGCATGACGGCCGTGAGCCTGTTCTATGGCGTGATACACGGCGTCACCATGGGGTTTGGCACCACATTGATTGGCGAGGCCATTGATTACAGTATTTACTACTTCATCCAGTCTGCCCGGGGCGGGGCGCAGGGCGGTTTGTCGTCCGATGAGTGGCGTCACCGTTTCTGGCCCACCATTCGTCTAGGGTTGCTGACATCGGTTTGCGGTGTCTCGACGCTGATTTTTGCCGGTTTCCCGGGCCTGTCGCAACTGGGGGTGTATTCCATTTTCGGTTTGAGTGTGGCTGCATTGGTGACGCGTTTTGTGCTGCCGCGCATTCCCGTGCCGGCAGTGAATTGGAGTCATGCCCATCATGTCGGCGCCTGGCTGGCAGGCCTGCTTGCACAAGCGCAGCGTGTGCGGTTTGCGATGTGGGTGTTGCTGTTGGGCGCCAGCCTGGTGATCGGGTACAACGTGTGGCACAAGGGCCATATCTGGAACAAGAGACTGGATGCGCTCAACCCTGTCTCTCAAGAAGCGCAGGCGCTGGATGCAGCCTTGCGTCGCGACCTGGGCAACCCGGATACCACAGCGTTGGTGGTCATTACAGCGCCCGATTTGCAGGCGGTCTTGCAAAAGGCCGAGCGGGCATCGGGTGTGTTGCAGCAATTGACAGCACAAGGTGTGATCGCCGGCTTTGAAACGCCTACGCGCTTTTTGCCCAGCGATGCCACGCAGCGCAGCCGCTTGCAAGCGCTGCCGCCTGCCGATGTGTTGCAGCAGCGGATGCAGCAGGCAGTGCAAGGGCTGCCGGTGGATGCGGCGGTGTTGCAGCCCTTTGTGCAGGATGTTGCGCAAGCGCGCGAAAAGCCGCTGTTGACACGGCAATCGTTGCAAGGAACGGCCATGGCCTTGGCGCTGGAGGCCATGTTGCAGCAGCACGCCACGCATGCAACGGCCTTGCTGCCTGTGCGTGGCCTGAACGATGCCGAAGGCAATCCGCAAAGCGTGAATGGTGCAGCCGTGCAGCAGGCGCTGGCAGCCGCGGGCTTGGCACAGGCTGGCAGCGACGAGGTGCTGTTCATCGACATTGGCCAAGAAACCGCAGAGCTGTACGAGCGCTATTTTCAGCGGGCGCTGTATATGGCCTTGGTGAGCCTGCTGGCCATTTTGATGCTGCTGGCATTGACATTACGCAGTGTGCGGCGCATGGTGCGGGTGCTGTTGCCTTTGCTGGTGGCGGAGTTGGTCGTGGTGGCCGGTCTGTTGCTGGCCGGGCAGCAATTGACGCTGATGCACTTCATCGGCTTGCTGCTGGTGGTGGCGGTGGGCTCGAACTACACCCTGTTTTTTGATCGCTACGACCTCAGCGACGACCGCCAGACGCTGACCCTGCTGTCGCTTCTGGCAGCCAATCTGACCACGGTGTGCGGCTTTGGGATGCTGGCGTTTTCGCAGTTTCCGGTACTCAATGCCATCGGTCGCACGGTCGCTCCCGGCGCCATGCTGGCGCTGGTCTTGGCGGCCATTGCTGCCAGCGGCGGTACGGCAAATGCCGGCAAGGAGTGATATGCAAGGGCAAGAACAAGTGCAGCAACCGATAGAGACGCATGCCAGCATGCCCACGGCGCGCAGCTGGCGGCCTGTGCCGCTGCTTGTTGGCAGTGTGGTGCTGCATGCGGCGCTGTTGCTGCTGGTGCTGTGGCGGCCCACTTTGTGGCTTTGGTGCCTGCTGGCTGTGGCACTGAACCATGCGCTGATCGTGGCGCTGGTGTTTGTGCCGCGTTCGTCCTGGTTGGGCAAGGCGGTTACACGCCTGCCCGCATCGGCTGTGACCCAGGGCTGGGTCGCGCTGACGTTTGACGATGGGCCTGATCCGGTTGTTACGCCGCAGGTGCTGGATGTGCTGGATCGTTACCAGGCCAAAGCCAGTTTCTTCTGTATCGGCACCGCCGTGCAGCAATACCCCGATCTGTTGCGCGAAATTGCCGCGCGCGGCCACAGCATCGAAAACCACAGCCATGCACATTCTTCGTTCTTTGCTTTTTGGGGCGGCAAGCGCATGCGGCAAGACATCATGCGCCTGCAACACGCGGTGCAGGCTCTTACGGGTAGCTGGCCGCGGTTTTTTCGCCCCACAGCGGGGTTTCGCAATCCCTTGCTGGATCGGGTATTGGCGCGCACGGGGCTGCATCTGGTGATGTGGACGCGGCGCGGCTTCGATACCCGTTGCGGCGATGCCGAGACGGTGCGCCAGCGCTTGCTGCGCCAATTGGCCGCAGGTGATATTCTGCTGCTGCACGATGGGCATGCCGCTCGCACGGCGCAGGGCGAGCCGGTGGCGCTGGCCGTGTTGCCGGATCTGCTGCAGGCGCTGCGCGCGCGCCATTTGCAAGCGGTTACGCTGCGGCAAGGGCTAGCCGATCTGACGGCAGAGTCCATGCAGGAAGCGGCTGTTTTGCCAAGTACCACGACTCCTTCTCGCACGACACCATGAAACCTCTTCTCTTGCGACATTACACGGCCACCACCTGCTCGGGCAGCGGCAAGCAGGCGCTGCTGGATGATTTGCTGCAAATGCGCAGCGCGTTGGCGCCGTGTACCTTCGATACGGTGGACTTTCCCGCCTATACAGGCAGCGTGCCGGGGCTGGACGCCGCCTTGCCCGCAGCCTGGCAGCGGTTTGACTGTCGCAACAACCGCTTGGCCTGGATGGGACTACAGGCCGATGGCTTTGCGCAGGCTGTGGCTGATGCGGTGCAGCGTTATGG
>JAGOGU010000054.1 GCA_017996515.1 Allobrachymonas sp. | reverse complement strand
GCATCGCCACAGGGCCGCCGCCTGCTGGTCATTGTCATGGGCGCTGCCAGCGAAGCCGCCCGCGCAGAAGAGGCGCTGAAGCTGCTCAACTGGGGCTATGGCGCGTTCGAGAATGTGCAACTGCTGCCTGCCGACCAGGCCGCCACCCAGGCGCGCGTGTGGAAAGGCCAAGCCAAGCACGTGAGCCTGGGCAGCCGCCAACCCATTGTGGTGGCCGTGCCCGCCGGGCAAAGCCAGAACATCACCACCGCAGCCATCGTGCAAGGCGCACAAATCATGGCGCCTGTGGCGGCGGAGCAGCCCTTGGGCGAATTCAAGGCCAGCCTGGGCGGCCAACCCATTGCATCGGTACCGCTGGTGGCTTTGCAGGCCGTGCCCGAGGCGGGCTTCTTTGGCCGTCTGTGGGATGCGTTCTTGATGCTGTTTGCCAAATAAGCAGCTGTCTTTGGAAAAGCTTCTGGCAAAAGCGTTTCGGGCAAGCCCGAAACGTCCGCTGTGCGGTTTGGTTCAGGCGTCAGGTTTTGCTTATCAACATCACTGAAAATTTGAAAAGCACATGAGGCTATTTCGCATATTGCTTGTGATTATTTTTGCATCACTGGTCCTTTACACGTTCAGAGTCGTGACAACAGAAGGCTGGAACTTGCTGCCCATCTTTTTCAGCGACATCGCCAAGATGAAATGGCCTGGACAATTCAACTACGACTTCATGCTGATGCTTGTTCTTTCTGCGCTGTGGAGCATGTGGCGAAACAAGTTTTCAGCAGGGGGCATTGCGCTTGGCCTACTTGCTCTGGTGGGCGGCAGTCTTTTTCTTTCTACCTATTTATTTGCCCTGACTTGCAAGCACAATGGGGATATGAAAAAAATATTGTGTGGGCAGCATGCATGATCAACCTGACAATTCGGTTTGTGCAGGCGCCGCTTCGCTCAGGCGTTATTTCCTTGATTGATCCATGTCGTATACGGCAACATACACGTCGCATTTGATTTGACCGGCTTGCTCTGGCCACAATGGGGCCGGTGTTGTCGCAGAAAGAAGAGCCATGCAACCATCCTCTCCATCCGCAACACCGGTGATTGATGCCGCTGCATGGCAGGCGTGGCTGGGCCGCAGCGAAACGGTGACCGACACCCTCCACCCGGGGCCGCTGGCGGGCCTTTCGGCCACGATCGATACCGCGCCATTTCAGCCCCTGCCCGGCCAAGCCGTGCCGCCGCTATGGCATTGGGCATATTTTTTGTCGCAAGCGCCCGCCCACAGCCTGGGGCGCGATGGGCACCCGCGGCGCGGCGACTTTTTGCCGCCCGTTGCGCTGCCGCGGCGCATGTGGGCCGGTAGCCGTTTTGTGTTTGAACAGCCCTTGCGTGTGGGTGATGTGGTGCAGCGCACCTCGACCATTGAATCCATCACGCACAAACAGGGGCGCAGCGGTCACCTGGTGTTTGTGACCGTGCGGCACGCTTACCGCATCGGTGCCCAGCCGGATTCAGCCGTGCCTGCCTTGACCGAGTGGCACGACATTGTTTACCGCGAAGAGCCGCCAGTTGTTACCGCTGCACAAACCGTTGAAGCCGTTGCGCAAGCAGAGGCCGCTTCAAGCGCCGCACCCTGCGTGCTCAACGCCCCCGCCAACAGCGCCCTGCACGGCCCTTGCGAGCACCAGCCCGACGGCAGCATCTGCCAACGCTGGCAAGCCAACCCCGTGCTGCTGTTTCGCTACTCGGCGCTTACTTTCAACGGCCACCGCATCCATTACGACCAGCCTTACGCCACGCAGGTAGAAGGCTACCCCGGCCTGGTGGTGCACGGGCCGCTGCTGGCAACGCTCATGGTAGATCTGGTGCGTACCCAATGGCCGCAACGCCAGTTGGCGGCTTACCATTTCAAGGCGTTGCACCCGGTGTTTGACATTCACCCGTTCAGCCTGCACGCCCGGCAAACCGACGCCAACACCGTCACCCTGTGGGTGCAAGACTGGCAAGGCCGCCGCGCCATGGAAGCCACGGCGACGTTGCGGGTCGAATGAATCTGCAACAGGCCAAATAGGCCATCAAACGCTGAAGCAGAACGCGCACATTCAGAGTGCCACATCACTAGTGGCATCTGCACCATCAAGGCCAGCCGCACGTCTGCGGCGTGGCAGTCAAACCGTAATCACGCAATCAACCAGCCGTACAGACTGTAAGCGCCCCAGCCCAGCGCCGCTCCGGCGGGCAGGTCGATCAGATAATGCTGCTTGGTAAACAGGCACGACAGCGCAATCAGCACAGGAAACGCAAATGCCGCCATGCCCAAATGCGACAGTGCGTGCATCGCCGTGAGCATTGCCACCGACACGTGCATGCTGGGAAAGCAGTTGCTGGACTGGTCGAATTTCTGCACGAACAGCAGGAATTTTTCCGAAGCCGAGCGGCCGGTATTGATGCTGCGCCAGTGCGCGGGCGTGGAGACGGGAAACAGCCAGAAAAACAGCATTTGCATGAACAGCAGCATCAGGAAGCTGAAAGCCAGCATGGTGAATTGCCGCGAATCGGTCACCACCCAGTTCAAATACAGAATCGCCGGATAGTACAGAAAGCTGTACACCCATGACTACCACGGAATGAACGGAATTTTTTCGTCCAGGGGCGACAAAAACTCCCGTGCCTGCCGCAACGGATGGCGCTGGGTGAAAAAATAAAACTGGTATGCGCCCACAATCAAAATGCCACTGAGCACCAGATTCACCGCATAGTCTATCGCTGTCATCTCCTGCGCCCTCCATCCAGAAATGCGCGTATGCTGGCAGTGCCCGTATGGCTTGTCAAACGCGGGTTTGGATTAACCCCATGCCGCCACAGCCATTGAATAAGTGCCAATTCGGGCTATTTTGCGAGCATAAACAGCAAAAATCGCATCTTTTGCTGAAAGAATTGCGAAAATTAGCCACCATTGCCCCAATTCGATCCCTATTACCTTCAATCGACAAGCCCCTTGCCCTGCCGCTGCGGGACGGCAACGTGAACGGACGGCTCAGAACCTGTCGAACTTTGTATGAAATTGGAAAATTGAGCACATTTCAAGAAATTTAAATGCAGTAGGTGGGGTTTAATACAAAAAGAAGGTGTTTGAATTGTTTGCTCGCCCTGGAATGGAGGAGGAGGCTGATTGCCTGAATCATTGCTTATTTCATATCGCCTAATTCATGCCGTTGCCATAAGCTTTTCAGCAAGCCTCTTTTGTTTCAGCGCACATTGAAATACTGCATTTCCGAACCACATAAAAGGTCTGCACTTTATCCCCATATGAAGACAGAAGCCGAAAATACCCGCCAGAAGCGAGGTTTTTGGGCAGCAAGGAAATTCGCATGAAACTTTCTATCCTGAACCTGGCTCCCGTGCGCGAGGGGCAAAACCATCAGCAGGCGATGGAAACCACAGCGACGTTGCGGGTTGATTGAATCCGTGCGTATGATTGAATCTATGCACATCCCCACGCACGCATCCGCACACGCCTCGACATGAGCGGCCCATCTTTCACCCCTGAGCAAGACACTGCCCAACTGGTTGCCAATTTGCGCGATGCGGCCATTGCGCGTGGCGAGGCCGATGTGCAATTGCTGCACACCCATATCTCGTGGGTGCTGCTGGCCGGTGATATGGCTTACAAATTCAAAAAACCGTTGAATCTGGGCTTTCTGGATTTCAGCTCGCTGGTGCAGCGCCACGCCGCCTGCATGGAAGAGCTGCGCATCAACCGCCGTAGCGCGCCCGCACTGTATCTGGACGTGTTGCCCATCACCGGCAGCGTGCAGGAACCGTGTATCGGCGGCGAAGGTGTGCCGCTGGACTGGGCCGTGTGCATGCGCCGCTTTCCTGCCCAGGCGCTGATGGCCGATATGGCCGCGCGTGGCCATCTGCGCCCCGCGCACATCGATGCTCTGGTCCGCGCCATCGCCACTTTTCAGGCCCAGGCCGACGTGGCCGCCGTGGACAGCCCCTGGGGCCATGCCGCCGACCTGGCCCGCCTGGCGCAAGATAACCTTGACAGCCTTTTAGCCACCCAGCGCACGCCAGACGAGCGCAAGCAGCTACAACAATTAGAGCAATGGACACACGCACAAACCGCGCGCCTGGCCCCGCTGATGGCCCAGCGCCGCGCCGCCGGTTGTGTGCGCGAAGGCCACGGCGACCTGCACCTGGGCAACCTGCTGTGGTTGCACGGCCAGCCCGTGCTGTTTGACGCCATCGAATTCAACCCCGCCCTGCGCTGGCTGGACACGGCCTGCGACATCGCCTTTTTGTTCATGGACCTGCACGCCCACGGCTTGCCCGAGCAGGCTTGGCGCTTTCTCAACGCGTGGCTGGAACGCAGCGGCGATTACTCCGCCCTGCCCCGCCTGCCGTATGACGCCGTGTACCGCGCCCTGGTGCGTGCCAAAGTGGCCGCTTTGCAAAACCATGCGCAAGACGCCCGGCGCTACATCCATCTGGCTGCCACACTGGCCCGCTCGCGTCAGCCTTGGTTGGCGTTGACGCATGGTGTCAGCGGCAGCGGCAAAAGCAGCCAAAGCCAAGGCTTGATTGAACAGCACGGCGTGGTGCGCGTGCGTGCCGATGTGGAGCGCAAACGCCTTTTCGGTTTGGAGCCGGAGGCTGCCAGCACCGCCATCCCAGGCGGTATCTACACCGAAGCGGCCAGCGACCAGACCTTTGCCCGCTTGCTAGACGTCGCCCGCACCGCCTTGCAAGCCGGCCAGCCCGTGTTGGTAGATGCCACTTTCATCCATCGCGAACGGCGCGCGCCTTTTATCGACCTGGCCCGGCAGCTGGGCCTGCTCTGGTGCATGCTGGCTTTTCATGCGCCAGAAGAGGTGCTGCGCCAGCGTGTGCGCCAACGTCAGGCAAACGGCAATGATGCCTCCGAAGCAGGAGAGGCCGTACTGATGCATCAACTGGCGCATATCGACCCTTTCACCTTGGATGAGCAAGCCCACACCCTGCACCTGGACACCACCCAGCCAGTGAACTGGAGCGCCGCATGGCCGCAGCTGCACAGTTTGCTGGGCTTGGCTGCGGAGCAGAGCTGAACCGTTGCCGCATGCAAGCATTAAACACCGCCGCGCGCTCTTGCCACGTGTGAAGCGGTCAAGCAAACAGCGGGCGCGCCGTTGTCTTTCAGACAATCTGTTTTATCTCGGCGCACATTGAAATACCGCTTGCCAGAACCACATGAAAGCGCTGTATTCATCCCCAATGCATCACCCGCCACAAGCGGCAGGCACACACCATCAACGGCAGTCTTTTGGGCAGCAAGGACATTTGCATGAAACTCTCCATTCTGAACCTGGTTCCCGTGCGCGAGGGGCAAAACTACCAGCAAGCCATGGCGGCTATGGTGGCGCTGGCGCAATATGCCGAAAGCATCGGCATCGAGCGGTACTGGATTGCCGAGCACCACAACATGAAAAACCTGGCCAGCTCGGCCACCTCCCTGCTGATTCAGCATACGCTGGCGCACACCCAAACCCTGCGCGTGGGCTCTGGCGGCGTCATGCTGCCCAACCACAGCCCGTATGTGGTGGCGGAGCAGTATGGCACGCTGGAGACGCTGTATCCCGGACGGGTCGAACTGGGGCTGGGGCGTGCGCCCGGCACCGATATGCGCACCGCCCGTGCCTTGCGCCGTGGGCAGAATGCCTTGGACTTTCCGGCCGAAATTGCCGAGCTGCGCGGCTATTTCGACAACAGCAATCCGGTATCGGCGTATCCGTCGGCAGGCTTGCACGTGCCGTTTTACATCCTCGGCTCCAGCACCGAAAGCGCCTATCTGGCCGCAGAGCTGGGCTTGCCCTACGCCTTTGCCTCGCACTTTGCCCCGCGCATGCTGGAAATGGCAGTCAACATCTACCGCCAGCAGTTCAAACCGTCGGCGCACCTGGCGCAGCCCTATGTGATGGTGGGGGTGAACGCCATTGTGGCGGCCAGTGATGAAGAAGCGGCGCGCCTGGCCACCACGCAAACCCGGTTCTTCCTGAACGTCGTCACCAATGCGCAGCAAAACCTGCAACCGCCGCTGGCCTCAGAAGAAGAGGTGTGGGCCAACCACGCGCAGGCGCAGCGCCCGCCCCATTTCGGCCTCGTGGATTTTCAGCACATTGCGCTGCACAATCAGGAGCGCACCGTCGTCGAGCAAATGACGGCCTGCTCGCTCATCGGCAGCCCCGCCAGCGTGGCACAGCAGCTCGACCAACTGCGCGCCGCGGTGCCGTTTGATGAGATGATAGCCGTTAGCTACATTTTTGACGAACAGCAGCAGATGCAGTCGTACCAGCTGTTGAAAGAAGTGGTGGACGAAGTTTAGAAAGGATTGGCATTTAACCAAAAGAATTGAACCTTGATAACCTTTTGAAGAGCAAAAGTCGTTTGAAAGACTTGAGAAAATTTATTATTGTGCGATTTAATCCTGGCCCGGGCCATGGTCGAATTTTGTACCTTTGCCAATCGCATAGAATTGACCGCCTGCCACATAATGTACGGTGCGTAATTCGTCAGGTGCGGTATCAAACAGCCAATGTCTGCCGTCAAACACACGGTCATCCGCCCACGCCGCCACGATTTCGCCCATAAAGGAGTCATAGTTCTGTTCTTGCTGCGGATTTGGAATCACTTGGCACAACAAATAACCTGTGAAGCCTAAAACCATTGAAATACCGTCTAAAAAAACGCATTTCATAGCAGTATTTTTCTTTCACAAGCGGTTAAAAATAGATAAAATTCATCCATTTAAACTCATTAGCTATAAATCTATTTATGTCCAGACTTGCTCATCTTCGTACATTTTTGGAAGTCTATCGCCAAAAATCCTTTTCTAAAGCCGCTAACGCGTTAGGGATTACTCAGCCTGCGGTAAGCCAACAGGTGCAGGCGTTGGAAGTGTTGATTGGCAAGCCGTTGTTTATTCGGCAATCTCGGGGCGTGGTACCGACCGATGTGGCAAAGGAGTTGGCACATTCCATTTCAGGCAGCATTGATTTGTTAGAACAAAAGCTCACCAGTTTTCGCTTTGGCAAAGTGGTGGGCGGTGTGGTGCATATGGTTGTGCCTGCGGATTTGCTGGGACAAGGTTACGGACAAATGCTTGCACCGCTCACGGCAGACGGTTTTACGCTTCGCCTACAAACAGGCAATCGCACCAAAATTTATCAACTGCTTGAAGAACAACAGGTGGACTTCGCCATTGCGTCATCTCGCCTGAATACAGAACACTATGAATTTGTGGAACTCACGCAAGAATTTCCGCTCATTGTGTTTGCCCCCAGCCTGCAAAGCAAAATCGGAAAAACCCTGAATGAAGATGTGTTAAAACAACTGCCTGTGATTAGTTATGATGAAGAACTTTCCTATTTTTCGCCCTTGTGGCAAAAGCTGTTTGGACATCCGCCTGCTATGCAAGCGGTCATCACCTTGCCAGATATGCGAGCCATTAAACAGCTTGTATTGCAAGGTTTTGGCTGGTCTGTATTGCCCGATTATCATTGTACGTCAGAGCTACAAAACGGCAGTTTGTTTTCGCTGAACAGCAAGCAGGAAAGCATTAGTACGCCCATTTATTTGGTTTGGCACAAACATCGTCAATTATCGCCCAGCCTACACTATGTGAAGTCGTTTATCTTGCAGCAGTTTGGCATAAAATATTGATAAATAAATTTATATCAACTATTTTTTATATTATTTTTATTATCACTAAAAGGCATTTATACTGTCTCCATTCAAAAGGATGGGGAGTAACAAATGCCTTTTATCATTGATTTCTCCATTCTTTTCAATCTCATTATAAAGGTGAAACAAACTTAAGCAGGAGTAATTCAATGAACGCATCATTTTCCCCACTCTTTCAATCTTATACGTTCAACAATGGCACAAGCGTGAAAAATCGCTTAACGGTCGCACCGCTGACGCATTGGTCTTCGGATAAGCAAGGCAATGTAACACAAGACGAATTGGATTTACTGGCAAGTCGTGCAAAAGGTTTTGGTTTATTTATCGCCGCTGCGACAGCCGTAACGTGGAGCGGTCGCGGTTTTGAATGCGAACCCAATGCGATTTCAATGGCAGATTTACCCAGCTTAAAAGCACGAGCAGATGTGATTAAAGCGCAAGGTGCAACGGCAATTTTGCAACTTCATCACGCAGGTTTAGAAGCCGCCCCCAATGCCACCAATGGCGAAGATGTGGTCGCACCAAGTGCGGTCGGAAATGCGAGAGCATTAACCGAAAATGAAATTCTGGACATCATCAACGCTTACGGTAACGCCACAGAATTAGCTATTCAGGCAGGCTTTGAT
>JAGOGU010000053.1 GCA_017996515.1 Allobrachymonas sp. | reverse complement strand
GCCTTGAGCACGCTGGTGATGTGCGCTTCCTGCTCCTTGAGCTTGGGATAGGCATCGCCCATCTGCACCACCAGTTCGTGCACCAGCTTGTGGAAGAACGGCGTCTTCTGGCCCAGCTTGTAGCCGTGACGGATGGCGCGGCGGATGATGCGGCGCTGCACGTAGCCACGGCCTTCGTTGGACGGGATCACGCCATCGGCCACGAGGAACGAGGTGGCGCGAATGTGGTCGGCAATCACCTTGAGCGACGGGTTGTTCAGGTCAGCAGTATGGGTCTCACGGCCAGCGGCCTGGATGAGCGCCTGGAACAGGTCGATCTCGTAGTTGCTGTGCACGTGCTGCAGGATGGCCGCCAGGCGCTCCAGGCCCATGCCGGTATCCACGCAGGGTGCGGGCAGCTTCACGATGGAGCCGTCTTCCTTCATGTCGAACTGCATGAACACGTGGTTCCAGATTTCGATGAAGCGGTCGCCGTCTTCGTCAGGGCTGCCGGGGGGGCCGCCGGGGATGTGCGGGCCGTGGTCGTAGAAGATTTCGCTGCACGGGCCGCAGGGGCCGGTGTCGGCCATCATCCAGAAGTTGTCGCTTTTGTACTTGCCGCCCTTGTTGTCGCCAATGCGGATCACGCGCTCGGGCGGCAGGCCGATGATCTGCGTCCAGATGTTGTAGGCCTCGTCGTCTTCGTGGTAGACGGTGGCCAGCAGTTTTTCAGCCGGCAGGCCATAAACCTTGGTCAGCAGCTCCCAGCCCCACTGGATGCTTTCTTTCTTGAAGTAATCGCCAAAGCTCCAGTTGCCCAGCATCTCGAAGAAGGTGTGGTGGCGCACGGTGTAGCCCACGTTTTCCAGGTCGTTGTGCTTGCCGCCGGCGCGCAGGCAGGCCTGCACGCTGGCCGCGCGCACGTAGGGGCGCTTGTCGGTGCCGAGGAACACGTCCTTGAACTGCACCATGCCGCTGTTGGTGAACATGAGCGTGGGGTCGTTGCCCGGCACCAGCGGGCTGCTGGGCACCACGGTGTGGCCTTTGGCGGCAAAAAAGTCCAGAAAGCTCTGGCGGATTTCGGCAACGGAAATAAACGGTGTGGACATGATGGGCTGCGGCAAAGGTGAGCAAGCCCGCAAAGCGAGGCCTGCATGGAGAGATATTTAAACAGTTGATTATAAATTTGGCGCTTTTTTTCTGCTGTGCAAACGCCATCAACCCCAGCTATTCACAGCCATTACGCAACACCCCGACGACACGCGCCATCACAGGCGCCACCGTTACATGTGTCGTTTTTGCCGTTGGCAACGCGCCGCCCGATATGTCACTTTGCAACGGCAACACGCCCCCTGCAGCACAGCGTTACAATGCGAGCCTGCTGCGGGTGTAGTTCAATGGTAGAACGGCAGCTTCCCAAGCTGCATACGAGGGTTCGATTCCCTTCACCCGCTCCATCGCAACGACCGCTCCTCTTCGTGAGCGGTTCTTTTTTGAACGGCCACCCGCTCTTGAACGCCTTGGCTTGCTTCAGCCAGCAGCGCACAGCCGCTTCACACGCGCAATCAAGCACCCCAACCGATCACAAGCCCAGCACGGCCGGGTCAGCCGCGCCCTGGCGCAACAATACGGCCTCGCCGCCGTTGCCCATTTCGGTCAAATCGACAACGGTCGTCGGCATATGCGGGCAGGGGCCGGCATCCACAATGGCGGCGAGCTGCTTGCCTAAAGCAGCTTCGATCTCACTGGCCTCGTACAGCGGCGCATCGTCGCCGGGCAGAATCAGGGTGGTGCCCAAAATGGGCTGGTTATGCGCTTCCAATAGGCTGCGCAGCACCGTGTGCTGCGGCACACGCAGGCCAATGGTTTTGCGCGAAGGGTGGCTCAAGCGGCGCGGCACTTCTTTCGTGGCTTCCAGAATGAAGGTGAAGGCCCCGGGCGTGCCTTGCTTGAGCAAGCGGTATTGCCGATTGTCCACACGGGCATAGTTGGCCAGCTCGCTCAAATCGCGGCACAGCAAGGTCAGGTGGTGTTTGGCATCCACCCCGCGCAACTGGCGCAGCCGGTCGCTGGCGGCCTTGTCGTCGATGTGGCACACCAGGGCATAGCCCGAATCGGTGGGTACGGCCAGCACCTCGCCGCGCGCCAGCAGATCCACTGCCTGCTGGACGGCGCGTGCTTGCGGATTGACGGGATGAAGCGGAATGATTTGCGACATGGCGACCCTTTGCGAATCACCTGATTGTAGAGGCGGCCACGCCCAAGCCTGTTAGGCTGGCATACAACGCCTTCATACAACGATTTACACCCCCTTTTCAGGCGGCGACGGCATGCACTGAATTTGTGTCTATAATGCCGCCAAATTTGCAAAGCGCCGTTGCCGAAGGCCGCTTTGCCATCCCATCCATACGGGGGTTTTCAACGCCCGTTTCGGCACCTTCCGTTCCCTGTTATCGCGTCTTTTTCATTCGCGCTTCATTGAATCGGCAAGACACATTCCGGCCGTTTCATCGCAAGAAGCAGAAGCGCCACGCGCTGCCCCCATTCCCTTTTTCTTTTTTTGCGGAATTTTTCCATCATGCATCTGAACGAACTCAAGGTTCTGCACGTTTCCGAAGTGCTCAAACAAGCTGAAGAGCTGGAAATTGAAAACACAGGCCGCATGCGCAAGCAGGAGCTGATGAGCGCCATCATCAAAAAGCGCGCCAAGTTGGGCGAGCAGGTATTTGCCGACGGCGTGCTCGAAATTCTGCCCGACGGCTTCGGCTTTTTGCGCAACCCCGACAGCAGCTACACCGCCAGTACCGACGACATCTACATCAGCCCCAGCCAGGTGCGCCGCTTCAATCTGCACACCGGCGACATGATTGAAGGCGAAGTGCGCACGCCCAAAGATGGCGAGCGTTACTTTGCCCTGAACAAGCTCGACAAAATCAACGGCCTGCCGCCCGAGGCCAACAAACACAAGGTGATGTTCGAAAACCTCACGCCGCTGTTTCCCAAAGAGCAGATGCGGCTGGAGCGCGACATCAAGGCGGAAGAAAACATCACAGGCCGCATCATCGACATCATCGCGCCCATCGGCAAGGGCCAGCGCGCCTTGCTGGTGGCTCCGCCCAAAAGCGGCAAAACGGTGATGATGCAGCACATTGCGCACAGCATCACCACCAACTACCCCGATGTGCACCTGATGGTGCTGCTGGTGGACGAGCGCCCCGAGGAAGTGACCGAGATGATGCGCAGTGTGCGCGGCGAAGTCATCAGCTCCACCTTTGACGAGCCTGCCACCCGCCACGTGCACGTGGCCGAAATGGTGATCGAGCGCGCCAAGCGCCTGGTGGAACTGAAAAAAGACGTGGTGATTCTGCTGGACTCCATCACCCGCCTGGCGCGCGCCTACAACAACGTGGTGCCTTCCAGCGGAAAGGTGCTCTCCGGCGGGGTGGACGCCAATGCCCTGCACCGCCCCAAACGCTTCTTTGGCGCGGCGCGCAATATCGAAGAAGGCGGCTCACTCACCATCATTGCCACCGCGCTGATCGACACCGGCAGCCGCATGGACGAAGTGATCTTTGAAGAGTTCAAGGGCACGGGCAACAGCGAAATCCATCTGGATCGCCGCCTGTACGAGAAGCGCGTGTTCCCGGCCATTCAGCTCAATCGCAGCGGCACCCGCCGCGAAGAGCTGCTGCTGCCGCCCGACGTGCTGCAAAAAACGCGCATCCTGCGCCAATTCATGTACAACATGGACGAAATCGAGGCGATGGAATTGGTCTTGAAGAGCATGAAAGCCACCAAAAACAACCTCGAATTTTTCGACATGATGCGCAAAGGCGGCTGATGAGTCGGATGTTCTGGATGTGCCGTTAGCGCCTGCTGGCACGCCAACAACAAAACGCCCACTCAGGTTCATTCTGGTGGGCGTTTTTCATGGATGAATAACTGGAATGAATAGAGCAGCACGCACCGTCAAGCCTTGGCAGGCGCGGGGTAGCGCACATCCAGCACCTCGATTTCTTGCACGCCTGCTGGCGTTTGCAGTTGCACCACATCACCCACGCGGCTGCGCAGCAACGCCCGGCTGATGGGCGCAATCCAACTGACCTGGCCTTGCAGGCTGTCTACCTCGTCGATGCCGAGAATGGTCAGGGTGTTTTCTTCGCCTGCTTCGTTGGCATACGTGACCGTCGCGCCAAAAAACACTTGGTCGCTGCCGTGGTGCAGACTGGGATCGGCCACCTCGGCGCGCTCCAGCCGCTGCGTCAAGAAGCGGATGCGGCGATCAATTTCGCGCAGGCGCTTCTTGCCATACAGATAGTCGCCGTTTTCCGAACGGTCGCCATTGCTGGCGGCCCAATGCACGGTTTCGACCACCTTGGGGCGCTCCTCATCGATCAGCTGCATCAGCTCGGCCCGCAGCCGCGCGTAGCCCTGTGGCGTGATGTAGTTTTTACCGCCGCTGGGCAGCGCAGGCGTTGCGTCCTGCGCATCATCCTCATCGTCGTGATCGGTTTCTTTGGTAAAGGCTTTGCTCATGGTGTGCAGCATAGTCCAAATACCGATCAAACGTGCATGCCAGCGTGCGCCAAAAAGTGTGAACAGGCTCTAGAATGCAGCCCATGTCTTATCTGGTGTTGGCTCGCAAATATCGTCCCCGTCATTTCGGTGAAATGGTGGGGCAGGAGCACGTGGTGCAGGCGCTTTCCAATGCGCTGGAGCAGCAACGGCTGCACCATGCCTATCTGTTTACCGGCACGCGCGGCGTGGGCAAAACCACCATCTCGCGCATTCTGGCCAAATCGCTCAACTGCACGGGCGTGGATGGCACCGGTGGCATTACCGCCACCCCCTGCGGCCAATGCCCGGCCTGCACGGCAATTGATGCCGGTCGTTTTGTCGATTACACCGAGCTGGACGCCGCCAGCAACCGCGGCGTGGACGAAGTGCAGGGCTTGCTGGAGCAGGCCGTGTACAAGCCGGTGCAGGGGCGCTTCAAGGTCTTCATGATCGACGAGGTGCACATGCTCACCAACACGGCCTTCAACGCCATGTTGAAGACGCTGGAAGAGCCGCCCGAATACCTCAAATTCGTACTCGCCACCACCGACCCGCAAAAAGTGCCGGTGACAGTACTGAGCCGCTGCCTGCAATTCAATCTGCGCCCCATGGTGCCTGAGACCATTGCCGCGCACTTGCAGCAGGTTTTGCAGGCCGAGCACATCGCGGCAGAACCCAGCGCCCTGTACCTGCTGGCGCGCGGCGCGCGCGGCTCCATGCGCGATGCCCTGTCGCTCACCGATCAGGCCATTGCCTTTGCCGGTGGCCACGGTGTACAAGAGGCCGCCGTGCGGCAAATGCTGGGCAGCGTGGGTAGCAGCCATGTGCTGGGGCTGATTGCAGCGCTGGCAGAAGGCAATGCCGCACAGCTCATGGCGGGTGTGCAGGTGCTGCAAGAGCAGGGGCTTTCTGCCGCCAGCACGCTGGAAGACATGGCCCGTATCCTGCAACGCATGGCCGTGCAGCAAGCCGTGCCCGGCATGCCAATAGACGAAACCGACCCCGATGCCGCCGAAATTGCGCGCCTGGCCAACATCCTGCCCGCAGACGAAACCCAGCTGCTGTACAGCATTTGCATCCACGGCCGCGACGAGTTGGGCCTGGCGCCAGATGAATATGCAGGCTTGAGTATGGTGCTGCTGCGCCTGCTGGCCTTCAAACCCCCGGCTGAAAAAAAAACGCTGAAAACAGCCGCTGACGCTGTCGCCGCATCTGTTGCTGTATCTGCTCCCCCTGCATCCCAAGCTGCGCAGGCAGCGCCTACGCCCCAACCGCTGGCCGCGCCCGCGGTAACGCACCCGCCTGCCGCCCCTACCCCGCCCGCGCAGGCAGATGCCCCGCGCACAGCAAACCCAACAGAAAACGCAACAGCGTCTGCGCGCCCTGTCACCACGGCATCTGCTGCGGCAGCAGAAAGCAGCATCCCCCCTTGGGAAGAGGCACCGGCAGATGCTACGCCTGCCACCAACACAACAGCCAACGCAGCCAGCGCGCCCGCCCTGCAACCTGCCCAACCCATGCCAGCGGCTGCCAGCCATGCATCCGCTGATCTGGTGTTGCCCGTGCGCCACCAGCCCGAGCCGTCACCTGCCCCCCAAGCGCGCCCGGCCCCAAAAGCGGCTGAAAGCGGCGATGCGCCCAGCACCGCGCGCCGCCTGGTCCCCACGGAACTGGGCGATGCTTGGTACGCACTGGCACAAACCTTGTGCCGCGAAGGCGGCATCACCGCTTTGGCGCGCGAGCTGCTGCTGCAAAGCCAGTTGATGCAACAGCCCGACACGGCAAACACGCCCGCTCCCTGGGTGCTGCGGGTGGAGCAGGAATCGCTCAACCACGAACCCAGCCGCAAAAAGCTGGAGCAAGCCTTGGCGGCGCACATCGGCCACCCCGCACAGGTGCAGGTTGAATATGGCCGCGTGGTGGATTGCCCGGCACTGCGGCAGGCCGCCTTGCGCGCCGAAAAAGAAGAGCAGGCCAAACAATGCTTTGGCGCCCACCCCTTTGTGCAGGCTATGATTCAGCAGTTTGACGCCCGGATTGTGCCGGGCAGCGTGGGCTATGCAGAAGTAGCTCCTGCCGCCCCCGCAGAGAAATAAGAGCCTGTGCACATCCAACCAACCCCACCGATTTTTGGAGCAGAACACCATGTTCAACAAAAACCAACTCGCCGGCCTGATGAAACAGGCGCAGGCCATGCAAGACAATCTGAAAAAAGCCCAGGACGAGCTGGCGCTGGTAGAAGTCACGGGTGAATCGGGCGCTGGCCTAGTCAAAGTCACCATGACCTGCAAGCACGACGTAAAGCGGGTAGCAATTGACCCCAGCCTGCTGGAAGACGACAAAGACATGCTCGAAGACCTGGTGGCTGCCGCTTTCAACGCCGCTGTGCGCAAAGCCGAAGAAACCAGCGAAGCGCATATGTCCAAACTCATGCCTGCGGGCATGCCCGGTCTGCCCGGCGGCATGAAGTTCCCGTTCTGACCGCCGCCTCGGCACTGCTTGCGCCCATTGCATTGATTGCACACTGATCGCTGCACCGACAAAACCATCGTGGCCCATGCCTTAGACAGCCTGATCGAAGCGCTGCGCCGCCTGCCCGGCGTAGGCGCAAAATCGGCTGCGCGCATGGCATACCACCTGTTGCAGCACGACCCCGCCGGCGCGCGCCAACTGGCGCAATCGCTGGTGCACGCGGTGGACAACATCCACCACTGCGCCCTGTGCCACACCTTTACCGAGCAGGAAATCTGCGCCACCTGCAACAACCCCGCCCGCGACCGAAGCAAGCTGTGCGTGGTCGAAACACCGGCCGACCAATCGGCCGTTGAGCGCACCCTGGCCTACAATGGGCTGTACTTCGTGCTCATGGGTAAACTCAATCCGCTGGATGGCGTGGGCCTGCACGACATTGGCGTGCAGCAACTGCTGCAACGCGTAAGCGACGGTGTGGTGCAAGAAGTGATCCTGGCCACCAACTTCACCGCCGCGGGCGAAATGACGGCACATGTGCTGGCCGAACAGCTCAAAGCCCGGGGCCTGGCCGTGACCCGGCTGGCGCGCGGCGTGCCTATTGGCAGCGAGCTGGAATATGTGGACCTGGGCACCATCGCCCATGCCCTGCACGATCGACGCTGAGTGCTTGAACCTGGCCTGATCGGCCACATCCCCCGGCAGCTCCACCCAGCCACGCGCACGGCGTGAATCATGCAAATATCGGGCAGACACGCGACAAAGGCAGGCAAGATGCGGCTTGATCGGTGCGGGATTGGCGCATCTTTCAGCGACAATAACGCATCCCGTCCCCATTCGTGCAAAAGGTGCTGCACCCATGCCCCAAACCCATTTTGGTTACGAAACCGTAGAAGAAAACGAAAAAGCCCGCCGTGTGCGCGGCGTGTTCGATTCGGTGGCGTCCAAATACGATGTGATGAACGACCTCATGTCTGGAGGCCTGCACCGCGCGTGGAAAGCCTACGCCGTGCTGGTTGCCAATTTGCAGGCGGGCGATCGCGTGCTCGACATTGCCAGCGGCACGGGCGATTTGGCGCGGGCGTTTGCCCGCAAGGTGGGGCCTGAAGGCCAGGTGGTGCACAGCGATATCAACCTGGCCATGCTGGGTACGGGGCGTGATCGCCTGATCGATCAAGGCGTGATTCTGCCCAGCGTGGCCTGCGACGCCGAAATGCTGCCCTTTGCCAGCAACAGTTTCGATCTGGTCAGCGTGGCCTTTGGCCTGCGCAACATGACACACAAAGACCACGCCTTACAGGAAATGTGCCGCGTGCTCAAACCCGGCGGGCGCTTGTTGGTGCTGGAGTTTTCGCGCGTGGCCGCGCCGCTGCAAAAGGCGTATGACTGGTACAGTTTCCACATCCTGCCCAAATTGGGGCAGTGGGTAGCGGGCGATGCCGACAGCTACCGCTACTTGGCCGAATCCATTCGCATGCATCCCGATCAGGAGTCTTTGCGCCATATGATGCGCGCGGCCGGATTCGGGCATGTGGATTATCACAACCTCACCGCTGGAG
>JAGOGU010000052.1 GCA_017996515.1 Allobrachymonas sp. | reverse complement strand
GATGGTATGTGGGCGCCATACGCCATCGTCCACAAAAAAGTACAACCATCAATCGCGGCGCAGTTTCACCGTGGCGTTTGCCGTGATACCTATGATGCGCCAGAACACTGCCAACAAGCGATTGACCTGCACAAACTGGATCGGTCGCTGCGCATTTTGTGGCTCCATCAACCACTCCAGCAACGCCACGGCAGCCGGATAGTCCACGCTATTAAGCTGGCTGCAATCGATCATGCAGAAATCGCCTTGACTCGCAGCAGTTACTGCCTGCAGCAGCGCCTGTATATTGCCTTTGAGGCTGCCTTTCCATTGCAGCGGGTGCTTCAGCGTTGCTTCTTCATCTGCAGACAAGCCGGCTGGCCCAGCAGAAGCAGCTTCTTCTTTTTGATCCCCTTCCAGCATTGACAAGGCGCTATCCGCGTCGATGAAGTGGCAGCGTGTACGCGACCAGGACGGCGGCGATTCTTCCAGCGCCACACAATATTCCAGCGCCATATGATCAAAATCCTCTTGCCCGTGCATGATACGCACCAGCTCCAGCCGCAACTGCCAAAGCAAGGCATACAGCGACGGCAGAGGTTGCCCCTGGCTTTCCAGGGTATGGATTTTCTCCACACAACAGGCCAGCAAATGCTCTCCACCCCACATCAGCAAATCGACCTTGCGCTCGGTCAAGTCGCGGAATTGATCCAACAACGGCTCAACCGCATCGTCCAGAATGGTGTGCAAGGCCTGCCAGTCCAGTAGAACCTGCGCCTGCTGGGTCAGCAACTGCGCGCGCAACAGCATCACATCCGTCAAATCCAGTTCAGCCGGGCTGCGCCAACCATTTTGCAACGAGTGATCCATATCGTGAAAAGCGCCCAGCGTTGTCAAAATACGCGTAGCCTCGCCCAAATCCGCCCCTTGGTATTGCGGAGCCGACCGGTCAAAGTGCCGCACCATCTCGATGCTGGCCGCTTCGAACTTCTCTTCTTGTTCGGTACAGCGATAGAAATCCAGCAACGCCAGCAAAACATGAGGCTCCCGATCTTCTTGACCGATCTGTGCGCCAAGCTGCTCCGCCTGTGCCAGCTCCAGCAGCTGCGCTTCTGCCTGCTCGTAGCTGCCTTGAACAAAAAGAATGGCTGGCTCGTTCAGGCATTCCGGCAAATCGTCTGGCGTGTATTCCGGTGGAAGGATGGCTGCTGGCTGTGCCACAGGCAGCTCACTCGGCATGGCTTGCGCCTCAGCCATGGGGGAAGCATCCGGCAAGAGTTGCTCGTCCACAGAGACCGCAACACTACCGCTATCCGCCGGCAATTCGGTGAATGAGTCGCGATAGACAAAGGTCGAAGATGCTTGCCCCTCTGGACTTTGCTCTGAAGCCAAATCCACCTGCTCTTCAATACCCTGGATCGGCGCGACCGGCTCTGCTTCAACCTGTTGCGGTTTGGTCACCACCTTGGGTGGAGCAGCAGCGTGCGCCGCTGGATTTGGCGTCGGCGAAGGTGTAGACACAGCAGCAACCATGTTTGCTGCCGGCGCTTGCCGTACAGGCTGTGCGGGCGACCCGCTAGCGGTGATAGGGGCGGGCGCCTGTTGCGGCCTCAACGCTACAACAGGTGCAACTGAAGACACAGACTGTTGCTTGGCGGCTTGGACGGGTTGCGCAACTGGCTGTGCAGCAGATGGTACAGCCAGCGATTCGAGCATGGCTGGATCAAACGCAATGACATCACTGTCTGCTGATGCAGCAGCTGCGTTGTACTGCCCAATCTGCGTCTCGATCAGCATCTGGGTTTTTGCTTCTTCCCTTACGGGTTCAGGCTCCTGAGGAGACTTGGCCTTGCCGTCCGCCTTGTCCCACCACTGCTCGACCATTTCCTGCTCAAGATGCTTGATCTTGTCGCTGAAATCCGTGATGCGCGTCGAGTGATGTTCCTGTGCCGAAGCGGGCTTCACCAACACGGCATCGGGGGCGCTGACAGGTTGGGTATTGGGTGTATTGGGCGTATCAGGCGCAGTGGTTCCAGCTCGTATTTGGCGCAATGCAGCAAATTCTCTGATACGGATATTGCGATTTTCTTTTTGACGCTGATAGCGAATGGCAAAAATTTCAGCCGACGACAACTCCAGCTTCTCCTCAGCCGGCGCCGCTTTGCCCTTCTGTTCTGTTGCAGCATTGTCCAGCGCGGCCCAATCGGTTGTCGGATTGGCAACAAACCGAGCCAGTTTGTTCAGAAAGTTGCTTTTCTCAGGCTGTGCCATATCTTGCCGATCACCTCATCGTGGCGCGTCGATAACAACGTGCCACATGATCAATCACTTATATTCAATCCCCAAACAGTTTCTGCTTCATTTCGCGGCGCTGCTGCGCTTCCAGCGACAGCGTTGCCGTGGGGCGCGCCAGCAAACGGGGCACGCCGATGGGCTCACCCGTTTCATCGCAATAACCATATTCACCGACATCAATCAGATGAATGGTCTGTTCGATTTTCTTGAGCAACTTGCGCTCACGGTCGCGCGTGCGCAACTCCAGCGCATGCTCTTCTTCAATCGTGGCTCGATCAGCAGGATCGGGCACCACCACCGCGTCTTCGCGCAAGTGTTCGGCTGTTTCACCCGCGTAGCTGAGAATTTCCTGACGAAGCAATTGCAGCTTGTGCTTGAAGAAAGCCAACTGCACATCGTTCATGTATTCGGCATCGGGCATGGAAAGCACTTCGGCATCCGTCAGTTCCTGCGGGGGCTTTTTCTTCCAGTTGTTGCTCAACTTGGGATCTTTTTGCATCACGGCAGGGCTTGGTTGCGCCGCCTGCTTGGTGACAGTAGCCGCCTTGGCGGTTTTTTTGGCTTGACTGGCGGGAGAGGTCTGGTTTGTGCGAGCCACTACGTACCTTCCTATAAAAATACAAACAAGAAACAAGCCTTCGCCTGTTCGGTACCCAAGGGCAGCATCCGAGCAACCAATGCTGCTTCAACTGCCCTGTGGATAGACATGCTACGCAACACACCCGCCGCCATGGCTTGGGCACTTGCAATGCCGGGCGATTTTAGGCCATTTATCTTTATTTTCTCAAGTACATGTCTGCCAAAACGCGGCGACCTTGCGCCAAGCCCTTCTTGGCAGGCTTGTTTTGCATGCTTTCATCAGGCTTGGCACTGGCGCAAGCCCTGTTCCAGAATGTCTTTGGGCAATTCGGTGCCAATAAATACCATTTTGCTCACTCGCGGCTCGCCAGGTTGCCACTGCGCCCCCAGGTCGCTGCCCATCAATTGGTGCACGCCCTGAAAGATCACTTTGCGATCGGTACCCTGCATGTCCAGCACGCCTTTGTAACGATACATTTTCGGGCCATAGATATTGACGATGGCACCCAGAAAGTCTTCCAGCTTGACCGGATCAAACGGCCGATCGGTGCGGAAAACAAAGCTTTGCACATCGTCCTGATGCACATGGTGGCTGGCGTGATGGTGGTGCGCATGGGTGCAACCATGCCCGCTGCATTGGTGTTCGCCATGATCGTGCTTGTGCCCGTGTGTATGGTCATGCGCCGCGCCGTGGTTGCACGGCTCGCCCGGCGCATGCTGATGGTTGCATCCGGCATGGTGCTGGTGCTGCGCAGCGGCTTCTTCAGCCAGAAATTCAGGATGCAGCTCCAGCTGGGCATTGAGGTTGAAGCCGCGCAGATCCAGCACCTCGTGCAGCGGCACCTGTCCAAAATTCACCACTTTTTGCGCTGCGCGCGGGTTCATGCGGGCCAAACGCCGTTGCAAGCCGGCCAACTCCTGCTCAGTAATCAAATCGGCCTTGCTGATAAAGATCTGATCGGCAAAGCCGACCTGCCGCTGTGCCTCCAGCCGGGCGTCCAGCTGCTGGTGCGCGTGTTTGGCATCCACCAGGGTGATGATCGAGTCGAGCATGTAGTGCTCGGCCACGTCATCATCCATGAAAAAGGTTTGCGCCACGGGGCCAGGGTCGGCCAGGCCGGTGGTTTCGATCACCACGCGATCGAACTGCAGGGCACCGCTGCGGCGCTTGTTGGCCAAATCGGTCAGTGTGCTGCGCAGGTCTTCACGAATGGTGCAACACACACAGCCATTGTTCATCTGGATGATTTGTTCGGTGGCGTCCGTCACCAGAATTTCGTTGTCAACCGCCTCTTCGCCAAATTCGTTTTCAATAACGGCAATTCTCTGGCCATGGGCCTCGGTCAGAATGCGTTTGAGCAAGGTGGTTTTGCCAGCGCCCAAAAAACCGGTGATGATGGTGGCAGGAATCATATGCATGCAACAGAAGAAAAACAGTTGGCGAAAGGCCATCATTATCGAACACCGCCACCGATTGTGCTTGTGCATGGTTAACAACAACAGTGGCAGAGCAGACATTCCCGGCCAGACGTAACACAATGTGCGAAAATCCATTCAGTTTTCAGCAAGCTCTATCTCTTTCTCATGACTCCATCTGCCAACGACCAGCCTTCCCACGATCAAGACGCTGCGGCTGACGCGGATACGCCCACCGCAGCCACCCGCAAGCGCCCGCCGCCTGGCGAGCGCCGCAAACAGATTCTCGAAACGCTGGCGCGCATGCTCGAAAAGCCCGGTTCCGAGCGCATCACCACGGCGGCCCTGGCGGCTGAGTTGGCTGTCAGCGAAGCGGCGCTGTATCGCCACTTTGCCAGCAAGGCGCAGATGTTCGAGGCGCTGATCGACTTCATTGAGCAGAGCATTTTTCACCTCATCAACCAGATTGGCGAGCGCGAGGCCGATCCGCAATTGCGGGCGCCGCGCATTTTGCTGATGCTGCTGCAGTTTGCCGAAAAAAACCCCGGCATGGCGCGCGTGATGGTGGGCGATGCCTTGGTGCTGGAGCACGACAGGCTGCAGCAGCGCATCAACCTGATGATGGACAAGATCGAATCCAGCCTGCGCCAGCACCTGCGTCAGGCGGCAGAAGCGCGCGCGTCTGCCAGCCCCAGTGTGGATGCGCAAGTACGCGCCTCGCTCATGATGGCTTTTGCCGCCGGACGCATACAGCGTTATGTGCGCACCGCGTTTCGGCGCCAGCCCACCGAATATCTGGACGCTTGCCTGCAACAGCTGCTGGCCTGAGGTTACTGGCATAAGGGTGCAGGCCAATCACCCTTGCCTGTCAAGGCCCTGTGCAGGCTGCGGATCCATCTGTACACAAAGGGGCTGGCAGCAGGTGCGACAATGCGCCCCATCTCTTTTCCTAACACCGCCCCTGTATTGACTGCCTGATTGGCGCCGGGGCGCCGTCTGTTTTCCACAAAAAACGCATGTCGAACAAGCCTTCCAACGAACTTTATTCCGAACATTCCATCCGCGTGCTCAAAGGGTTGGAGCCGGTCAAGCAGCGCCCGGGCATGTACACCCGCACCGACAACCCGTTGCACATCATTCAAGAAGTGATCGACAACGCGGCGGACGAGGCGCTGGCCGGCTTCTGCAAAAAAATCCGCGTCACCCTGCATGCCGACGGCTCGGTCAGCGTGGAAGACGATGGCCGCGGCATTCCTTTTGGCCTGCACCCCGAAGAAAAAGCGCCCGTGGTGGAACTGGTGTTTACCCGTCTGCATGCAGGCGGCAAGTTTGACAAAGGCAAGGGCGGCGCCTACAGCTTCAGCGGCGGCCTGCACGGCGTGGGCGTGAGCGTCACCAACGCGCTGGCCAAGCGGTTGGAAGCCACCATCTGGCGCGATGGGCAGGTAGCCAAACTCACCTTCTCAGGCGGCGATGTGATCGAGCCCTTGGCCGTGCGTGCAAGCGGCGGCGCAGCCGGTGGCGACCGCAAACAGGGCACCACCGTGCGCGTCTGGCCCGATGCAAAATACTTCGAAAGCAGCGCCCTGCCCATGAACGAGCTGCTGCACCTGCTGCGCAGCAAGGCGGTGCTGATGCCCGGCGTGGCCGTTACGCTGGTGGACGAGAAAAAGAAAGAGCAGCAAAGCTGGCAATACAAAGGCGGCCTGCGCGACTATCTGGAACAAACCTTGCCTGCCGATACCGTCATCCCCATTTTTGAAGGCGAAGGTTACGCAAGCAAAGACGATGGCAGCTTTGCCGAAGGCGAGGGCGCGCAGTGGGCCGTGGCCTTTACCGAAGACGGCGCCCCCGTGCGCGAGAGCTACGTCAACCTCATCCCCACCACTGCCGGCGGCACGCACGACAGCGGCCTGCGCGATGGGCTGTTTCAGGCCGTCAAGAGCTTTATCGAACTGCACGCCCTGCTGCCCAAGGGCGTCAAGCTCATGCCCGAGGACGTGTTCGCCCGCGCCAGCTATGTGCTCAGCGCCAAGGTGCTAGACCCGCAGTTCCAGGGCCAGATCAAGGAGCGCCTGAACAGCCGCGACGCGCTGCGCCTGGTCAGCAGCTATGTGCGCCCCGCGCTGGAGCTGTGGCTGAACCAGCATGTGGACTACGGCAAGCGCCTGGCCGAGCTGGCCATCAAGGCCGCCCAGACCCGCCAGCGCGCCGGCCAGAAGGTGGAAAAGCGCAAGGGCAGCGGCGTGGCCGTGCTGCCCGGCAAGCTCACCGACTGCGAAAGCCGCGACCTGGGCCTGAACGAAGTCTTTCTGGTGGAAGGCGATTCCGCCGGCGGCAGCGCCAAGATGGGCCGCGACAAGGAAACGCAAGCCGTGCTGCCCCTGCGTGGCAAGGTGCTCAACACCTGGGAGGTCAATCGCGACCTGCTGTTCAAGAACACCGAGATTCACGACATCTCGGTCGCCATTGGCGTGGACCCGCACGGCCCTGACGACACGCCCGACCTGTCCGGCCTGCGCTACGGCAAGATCTGCATCCTGAGCGATGCCGACGTGGATGGCTCGCACATTCAGGTACTGCTGCTCACGCTATTCTTCCGCCATTTCCCCAAGCTGATCGACGCCGGCCATGTGTACGTGGCGCGCCCGCCGCTGTTTCGCGTAGATGCGCCCGCGCGCGGCAAAAAGCCCGCCGCCAAGTTCTATGCGCTGGACGAGGGCGAGCTGGCCGCCATTCTCGACAAATTGCGCAAAGACGGCGTGCCCGAAGGCAAATGGAGCATTGGCCGCTTCAAGGGCCTGGGCGAAATGAACGCCGAGCAGCTGTGGGAAACCACCCTCAACCCCGACACCCGCCGGCTGATGCCGGTGCAACTGGGCCCGTTTGACTTCAGCCAGACAGCGGCCGAAATGACCAAGCTCATGGGCAAGGGCGAAGCCGCCGCGCGCCGTGAGCTCATGGAACTGCACGGCGACGCGGTGGAAGTGGATATTTGAGCGCCCTCGCTTTTGACGCCTTGCGCCAGCAGCTTGCAGCACGCCATGAACCGTTGCCTCAGCCACCAAACAGCGGTTACAGACGCAAACAGCCGCGCTTGGCCACGCCGCTATGCTTGGCTATTTCAATGGATTGATTTTTGCTGATGCACACACGCTTTTTCCTTTGGCTCCTTCCGCTTTGGCTGCTGCTAGCCTGGCCCGCCGCCAACGCCGATGTGTGGGGCTATGTGGACGAGCACGGCGACACCCACTTTGCCAGCCACCAGGTGGACGGGCGCTACCAGCTCTATTTCAAAACCGAAACGGCACCTGCTGCCTACATGGGCAACCCTGCCGTGGGCGTACGCCGCACAGGCAAAACCAGCCTGGCCTTCAATCCCGCGGCCGATGCGGCGGCAGGCGTCAAGGCGCAGCGGCTGGTGGCGCTGATCAATCAATCCAAAGCCTTCAAGCAGGTGCGCAACATCCTGCACCAGGAAGCCGCTCGCCACGGGGTGGATATCCATCTGGTCAAAGCGATAACAGCTGCCGAATCGGGCTTCAACCCCCGTGCCGTGTCACCAGTAGGTGCCGTGGGGCTGATGCAGGTCATGCCCGACACAGCGCGCTTTTTGGGACTGCGCGCCGACAAAGACAAAACGGTAGAAGACAAGCTCACCGACCCTTCTACCAACGCCCGGCTGGGCACACGTTATCTGAGCCAGTTGCTGCGCCAGTTCAATGGCCGAACCGACCTGGCCGTGGCCGCCTACAACGCGGGGCCGGGCGCCGTGCGCAAACGCATGGCCATACCGCCCTATGCCGAAACGCAAGGCTATGTGCGCACGGTGCTGGCGATTTACGAAACCCTGCAGCCCGGCTCTACCGCATCCACCGCGGCATCGTCCTGGTATGCCCTGCCAGAAGGTCGCAGCACCACCGGTCGCCGCAGACGACAAACGGTGATCGCGGGCAGCCGCCCGACAGCTCCTGAAACAACGGCCAAAGCGCCTGCCCGCATTACGCTGAAAGCGCAAGCGGCTGACGCTACCAGCACTCCATCGGCGCTGGACGAGATTGCCGACAAAATCGCGACTGCCGACAGCCAGATCACGCTGGATGCCGACGTGCACATTCAACCCTCTGCTACTACCCCTGCGCGATAACGCATGGGTTGAACCATTCACACGCTTTTTCCTCTCACGCCCTCATCTCCATTTAGACTTGCGGCATGCCAACCGATACCCCTACCCCCAACGACGATTTGTTTGCCCCACCCCCTGCGCCCGCGCCCGGCAATGATGATGGCGGCCTGTCGCTTG
>JAGOGU010000051.1 GCA_017996515.1 Allobrachymonas sp. | reverse complement strand
TACCAACGAACTGTGCTGGCGCAACAACTTCTGGACACCTGCTACTGCAGCTGCTGGCTGCGATGGCGCATTGGTTGCCCAGCCTAAAGCTCCTAAGCCAGAGCCTCAACAGCAAGCAGTTACCAGCAAAGTGACTTACGCTGCTGACACTTTCTTCGACTTCGACAAGTACGTGCTGAAGCCCGCTGGTCGTGCAGCTTTGGATGATCTGGTTGCCAAAATCCAAGGCGTTAACGTAGAAACCATTATCAGCACTGGTCACACCGACTCTATCGGTACCTACGCTTACAACCAGGGTCTGTCCGAGCGTCGCGCTAACGCTGTGAAAGCCTATCTGGTTTCCAAAGGCGTTCCTGCTGACCTCATCGTAGTTGAAGGTAAAGGCGAGAAACAGCCAGTTGCCAGCAACGCGACTCGCGAAGGCCGCGCTAAAAACCGTCGTGTAGAAATCGAAGTGGTTGGCTCTCGCTAATCCGTCGATTTTTATCGATACTGCAAAAAGGCCCCTTTAAAAGGGGCCTTTTTGTTGTCTCAACCCTTTTGATCGTTTGTTTGGTAGCCACATCCCCGTATATCAAACTAGGCATGAATGGGCGACGAATAAGTAATGAATATTCCAATTCCATTGATGCTTGCCTGCGATTGCGCCTTGACAGGGCGCATAGCGCGAGAGTTGCAAAGACGCGCAGCCGCTTGCAATGCAGGGGGTGTACCCTGTTGCTTGGATGTGGCTGGTCGTTTTCAATACCCTTCGGCTTTCGTAAAGCGCTGAAGAAACCCAGCTGAGAAGAGTTTGTCGCGCGATGCAGTGAAAGGCCAAGAAGCGCAATTACTTTGCTGATTGGCCATGCAAGAGATGCGTGCGGGACGCGACAGCCAGACTCGGTTCATGCTTGTGCATGTGTATGTCCGGCGGTGTACGAAGTTGTCAGGCAAAACACGGGCAGTCAGATGGGCGATGGTACGCGAAGATACAAGCGAAATGGCGCCGGTGCCATCAGCCATCTGTCCATCTGTAGATGGGGTGACGAGCCTTGACCCCGGCACTGGCTCCGCGGTTAGGGCTGCTTGGTTCCCCACCTGACCCGGTTGGCCGCCTCACCATGCGGGAAGGCCCGTCACTGCGCATTGTAGGCGATTGCGGGCCGAAAAAATATACCGCCCGTGCAGGCTGGCACTGAAAAAACACGATGGCGTATACCATGTGGCATGCCAACGATGTGACAAGATATTGATTGATGTTGTGGCTTGCGCGTTTGTGCGAGCAGATCGTGGGGAAGAAGGCTTTGGGTGGCTCTTTGGGTATGTCGCAGGTGGCCCTAGGCGTCACTGATACTGCTCATGCCATAGCAGGCATCAGCTTGCAGCATGTTTTTGCCAGCAAATGAAGTGGCGTGCAAGAGCAGCGGATTAACCGCTTTGCGGTACCATGCACAAGGCTTGCGGATTCACCAGATTGATGGGCTGCCCGGCAGCGAAGGCAAGGATGCTGTCGAAGGCTTCGTCAAAGTCGTGCTCGTAGGCTTCCAGATCTACATGCCCGATATGGGGCGAGCACAGGCAATTTTCCAGGCGCAGCAAGGTGTTGCCGGGCAGTACAGGCTCGCTGTCCCAGACATCGATAGCCGCCATGCCGGGTCGGCCGCGGTTGAGGGCGGTGACCAGCACATCGGGTTGCAGCAGCTCGGCGTGGGCGGTATTGATGAGCACGGCAGTCGGCTTCATCAGGGTCAGATCGTTGAGAGAAATGGCGCCGCGTGTTTCGGGCAAGAGGCGCAGATGCAGGCTGAGGAAATCGCTTTCGCTGAACAGTTGCTGGCGATCGCTGGCAACCGCGTAGCCCGCATTGGCGGCTTGCTGGAGAGAATGCTCGCTGCCCCAAATCAGTACATGCATGCCAAAAGCGCGGCCATAGCTGGCCACCAGTTGGCCGATGCGGCCGAATCCCCACAATCCCAGTGTTTTGCCGTGCAGGCGCGTGCCCATGCCGAAGTTGGGCGGCATGGATTGTGCCTTGAGGCCCGATTGCTGCCACACGCCGTGGCGCAGGTTGGCAATGTATTGTGGCAGGCGGCGGCTGGCAGCCATGAGAAGCGCCCAGGTCAGTTCGGCGGTTGCCACAGGTGTTTTGTTGCCCGCCACGACGGCGATGCGGCGCTCGGTACAGGCGGCAACATCGATGTGATCGCTGTTGGGGCCGGTGTGGACAATGAGTTTGAGACGAGGCAGCTTGTCGATCAACTGCTTCGAGATGCTGGTGCGTTGGCGAATCAGCACAATGATGTCGGCTTCGCGCAAACGCACCGACAGTTGACCAACGCCCTTGATGGTGTTGGTATAGACCTTGGCCTGAAAGGCGTCGAGCTTGCTGGCGCAGGCCAGCTTGCGCACAGCGTCCTGATAGTCATCAAGAATTACGACGTTCATCATGGTCACATTGTGCATCATCTGATGCGCGCAATGCCATGTTTTTGCCATTCTTTTTTCTGGCAAAACCCTTGCGGCATGCGGCTTGCCGCATGGATGTGTCCAATGGTGAAGGAGTGTGTGCAGTCTTGTTTGGCGCGATGTGTCAGGCGTGATGCGGGTTTGTTCTGGCGGTGTGTGGGTATGCGCTTGGTTGCTCGCCACGCAACGCATCCGTATGCAGCGCCGCGCAGAACAGTCTGTGGCCAACCCTATTGATTCCGGAACGGCTTGCTCAGCGCGATGGCGCTTGGCTGGCAGGCAGGTGCGGGCTTGTAGGCTTGGGCCTCGTCGAGCAGTACAGCCATGGGGATGAAGCGCTGTTGCGCGCCGTTTGCGCCGTATGGCTGAAAGCTGGAGGCGGCATGATTGCCCAGGAGACGCACCAAGCCGGGCCAGATGCGGGAAACAGGAAGCAGAGAAGTCATGGCGAGAGCTTTCGGAGTTGAATAGGTGAGGGTGAGCGTCAAGTCCACTGGCTGATAAAAAAAAACGAAGCAAGGCAGAAGTGACGGTACAAATACAGCGGCAAGTGCAGATCAAAGCATGCGCCACCTGTGCGGTTTACATCAGCACACTGTTGCGAATCAGGCCCACGGCCAGCCCTTCAATGGCGAAGGGGTCGCCGGGGTGCACCATGATCGTGGGGTAGTCGGGGTTTTCTGCGTGTAACTCGATATGCGAGGGCAGGCGCTGGTAGCGTTTGACGGTGACTTCTTCGCCTAGCCGCGCCACCACAATTTGGCCGTTGCGCACATCTTGCGTGGCTTGCACGGCCAGCAAATCGCCGTCCAGGATGCCGACATCGCGCATCGACATGCCGCGCACCTTGAGCAGGTAATCGGGCTTGTGTGCAAACAGTGTGGGAGCCACGTGGTAGGTGGTGTCCACATGCTCTTGCGCAAGGAGGGGCGAGCCTGCGGCCACGCGGCCAATTAGCGGCAAGGCCAGTTGGGCGAATGCATCGAGTGTTTGCTGCTGCATGCTGGCGGGCGCTGCCGTGTGCTTGAGCCGAATGCCGCGCGAGGTGCCGCTGACCAGCTCAATCACGCCTTTGCGCGCCAGCGCCTGCAAATGCTCTTCGGCTGCATTGGCTGAACGAAAGCCCAGCTCTGTGGCGATTTCTGCCCGTGTGGGTGGCGCGCCGGTGTTGGCAATGGCGTGCTGGATCAGTTCCAGAATTTGCTGTTGGCGGGCGGTGAGTTTGACGGTGTTGTTCATGATCCCCTACACTTTCTCCGCTCGGTGGGGGCGGATCAGTCGGTTAAATCTGGATATTTATCCAGTAACTGTATTTTTAACCAGTTTTTTGGATTTTGCAAGAGGGTGCGGCAAAAATGGCAAAGATTGTGGTTTTGGCAACAGGCGGCACCATTGCCGGGCAGGCGGCGCATGCGGGCGAAGGGGTGGCGTATCAGGCGGCACAACTGAATGTGCAAGACCTGCTGCAACACATTGCGGGTTTGCAGGATTTGCTGGGCACAGACACCTTGCAGGGTGAGCAGGTGGCCCAGCTTGACAGCAAAGACATGGACTTTGCCACGTGGCAGGCGCTGGCGCAGCGCTGTGCGCATTGGCTGGCGCAAGCCGATGTGCGCGCCGTGGTGCTCACGCACGGCACCGATACGCTTGAAGAAACAGCATTTTTTCTGCAACAGGCACTGGCTGCAGCCCCGCATGCGGCGGCATGGCACAACAAGCCCTTGGTGCTGACCTGCGCCATGCGACCGGCCACCGCCCGTTTGAGCGATGGCCCGCAAAACATGGCCGATGCCGTGGCGCTGGCGCGCGATGCGCGTGCCAGCGGCGTGCTGGCGGTTGTGTCGGGGCAAGTGCATGCGGCACATGCCGTGCAAAAAATGCATCCTTATCGGCTGGATGCCTTTGGCAGTGGCGACACAGGGCCGCTGGCCTATGCGGAAGAAGGCCGCATACGTTGGTTGCGCCCACCCTTTGGCTGGCCGCAGCTCGGCACCAACCCCGGGCTGTGGGCGGCGGTACAAAGCCTGCCGCCAGAGCAATGGCCGTGGGTCGAGGTATTGCACACGCACGCAGGGGCGCATGCCCGCGCCTTGCAGGCACTGGCGCAGGCGGGCGTGCAAGGCGTGGTGTTGGTGGCCACGGGCAATGCCACCGTACATCGGGCGCTGGAAGAAGCGGCGCATGCGCTGGCCGCACAAGGCATCACGGTGGTGCAGGCGCCCCGTTGCACAGCCAGCGCGGTGGTGCGCAGCACCGCGGCAGGCGCTGCGGGTGTGGATGCAGACGCCGTGCCTTTGCTGTGGCACACGCCCGGCCAAGCGGATGCAGGTGAAGCGACTGCAGCTTTACCAGTCAGCAAGGCGCGCGTGCAATTGCTGTTGCAGCTGCTGGGGCGATAAGGTCGGAAGAAGCGCCTGGAATCTGCGCACACATAAAAAGTGTGCGCAAGCGCAGGGTTTCCAGTGCTGGCACAATGCTGACTGCACGTGGCGCGGGCAGGTGGTTTCTACTGCGCCCGTCTGTCGTTTATTGATCGAATGGCCCGAACCGCAGAGGCTTTGCATGTTTGATTTTTCGTACATTTTGGGTGGGCTGCACGTCTTCGTGGCGCTCTTTTTTGCCGTCCATGCCGTTCGTCGCGGGCGTGAGTTGTATTGGCTGCTGATCCTTTTCATGTTCCCCATGTTGGGGAGCGTGGTGTACTTTTTCGCCATCTATCTGCCTGAATCTCGGTTGGAGCGCAAAGTTGGCAAGGTTGCCAGCGTGGCCATGCAAACACTGGATCCGGGCAAGGCGCTGCGCGATGCGCAAAAGGCCTACGAGCTGACACCCACCGCGCAAAATCGCATGCAACTGGCGCAATGCCTGCTGGAGGCCGATCAACCCGGCGCTGCAGCCGAACATTACGAGGCCTGCCTGCAAGGCCCGTTTGCGTCAGATCCTGAAATTCGCCTGGGCGCTGCCCGCGCGCGTTTGGCGAACCAACAGGCCGCGGCGGCGCAAGAGCTGCTGCGGCAGATTCGGGCGCAAGACCCGCAGTTCCGGCCCGAAGCCGTCACCATCGCGCTGGCGCAAACGCATGCGGCGCTGGGCCAGCAACTGGATGCGCGCATGCTGTTCGATGAAGCCGCAAAGCGTTTTGGTTCGTTCGAGGCGCACGCCGAATACGCCATTTGGGCGGCAGAAAACGGACATCTCGACGTGGCGCGCAAGCAGCATGCCGAGTTGCAAACCATCATGCGACATTGGCAGGGCAACCGCCACGCCAAGGTGTTGAACAAGAAACTGCTCAAGCGGCTGGATGCGGCTTTGGGCAAGGTTGGCATCAAATAACGCAGATACAAGGCGGCAGAGCGTCTGCCGATACCGCATCTGCGCTGCGGCCATGTTCTAGTTGGCGTGTCTACTGCGGGCACAAGGTATTGCAGCCATCTACCCGCAGTACCAGCACAAGATACGTCTGCCATTTGCCGCACACGTAGCAGCGCAAAACCGGCAAGATCATGCCATTGCGGCACAGCCAGTGTGCTTGCGTGTTTGCATGGATGGGCGCTGTATGTATCTTGAAAAATGGTATGCCGACTGGGTGGATGACAGGGGTCAGCCACATATTCTGTACCTGGCACGTTTGCGTTGGGGGCCTTTGGCGTTGGGGTATCGCGCTGCCTTGGGCGCGCAGCGCCATGCGCACATCGTGTGGGGTGCGCAGCGCATGCCTTGGCCGGATGTGGCGGCAGATACCTTGTGTTGGCCCCAAGCGCACGCTGCAGGCGGTGTTGCCTGTTGGCGCTGGCAGGGCGTGCAAGCAGCATCGCATACTCTTTGGCAACAGCAGCATCAAGCCGTGGTGTGGGAGCCTGTGGTGCGCAATGGGCGGGTGTATGCGCCGGATGGCACATACCAAGGCCGAGGATATGTAGAGCGCTTGACGCTGCGCGTGGCGCCGTGGCAGCTGGGCTTGCGCACCCTCAAATGGGGGCGGTTTTGCGGCGCACGCCACAGCCTGATCTGGGTGGAATGGCAAGGCCAAAAGAATCTGCAACTGGCGTTGCTGAATGGGCATGCGGATGCCGTTTGCCAGATCGATCACGATCGGGTCAGCACAGCCACCGCGCGGTTGGATCTGCACGCGCAACAGCCCATCGTGCACGAATCGCTGGGGCAAGGGGCTTTGCAGGCATTGGCTGGCCTGCGCCGTTTGGCCACACCCGATTTTTTGGCAGGGGTAGAAAGCAAATGGGTGGCAGCAGCCACTTTGCATCTGCATGGGCAGGTGGCCGACCAAGGGCATGCCATTTACGAGGAGGTGCAATGGCCATGAAAAAGCGCAAGCCAAACTGGGGGCCGTGGGCCTATGGTGCTTTGTTCACTGTGGTGTTGCCGTTGTTGCTGGCGGGTTGGGCCTGGCGGCTGGATGGCTCGGGTCTGGCACTTTGGCCGTTGCCTTTGCCGGCGTGGATGGGCGCGCTGCTGACGGCAGTCGGCCTGGGCTTGATGGCGGCTGCGATGCGTGATTTGTGGCTGTTGGGTCACGGGCTGCCGATGAATGCCTTCCCGCCCAAGAAGCTGGTGCGGCAATCGTGCTACGCCTGGCTTCGGCATCCGATTTATGTGGGCTTTGTGTGTTGCGTGGCCGGGGTGGCGGTGCTGGCAGGTTCGCGCGCAGGGTTTTGGATGGCAGCGCCCCTGTCGGCGCTGGCATGCGCTGCCTTGGTTGTTGGTTACGAAGCACCCGACATGCGCCAGCGCTTTGGCGCGCAGGTGCAACGCCCGGTGTGGTTGGGTCTGCCCGTGCCAGATGTTGCAGGAGCGAGTGTGGCCGCAAACAAGCAACACGCAGCGAATGGCAAAACGGTTGCATCCAGCGCCAGCGCGGCCAGAAGGGTGGCGGCAACAGCAGTGGCTCTGCTGCCTTGGGCCTGCCTGTATGTCTTGTTGGCTCAAATGCCGGCACCTGCCGACGCATGGTCTTTGCGCATGCCCTGGGAGCTGGAGGGGTACCACTATCTGACGCAGGCCGAATGGGCGGTGCATGGCATGCACGTCGCGGTATCTGTGTATTCGGCCACCTATCTGCTGGCCGTTGTGGCGCCTTTGTGCTTGCCGACGATGCAGGCCTTGCGCCGCTACACCATCAGCGCCTGGCTGGCGACCGCTGCAGGTTTTGCCTGCATGCTGTTGTGGCCGGCCCGCGCAGAGCTTTTACCCGGTGCGCACACAGGACTGGCGGCTGGGTTGATGCAGATGAACCGTGCATGGGATGCCGATTGGTTGGCATGCCCTTCTTTCCACATGGTGTGGGCCACACTGGCTGCCTTGTGCTTGCAGATGCGTTTTGCGCGCTGGTCTGGGCTGTGGTGGGCGCTGGTAGTGGCTACGGGCCTCAGTTGCGTTCTGGTGGGGGCACATGCTGTGCTGGATATTCCTGCGGGCGTGATGTTGGCGCTGGCGTGCTGGCACCATCAAGCCGTCTGGGCCGCATTGGTGCGCGGCTGCGAGCGACTTGCCAATGCCTGGTGCGCGGTAGAGATCGGGCCGGTGCGCATCATCAACCATGCGATCTGGTCTGGCCTGGCAGCAGGCGTGGGCATTTTGTTGGCGGCGTGGTTGTTGGGGCCGCAGCTGCTGGCGCCTATGGCCGCGGTATTTGTGGTGGCCATTTTTGCCGCAGGCGCTTGGGGATATTGGCTGGAGGGCGGCAGCGCCCTGTCGCGCCCTTTTGGCTATTACGGCTTTTTGTTTGGGGCGGCTGCAGCGTCTATCGCGTTGGCGATATACGATTGGGCCATCGGTTCTGCCGTGATGGCCGCCTTTGCGGCTGCGGCACCGCTGGCGCAGGCCATAGGCCGGTTGCGTTGTTTGGTGCAGGGCTGCTGCCATGGCAGGCCCGTGTTTACGGCCTTGGGGCTGTGCGTGCATCACCCCCGTTCGCGCGTGGCGGCGCTGAGCCATCTGCGGGGCGTGCCGATCCATCCGACACAACTGTATTCCATAGTGGGTAATCTGCTGATTTTTGCTGTGCTGTGGCGCATGTGGATGACGCATGCACCTGCGACTTGCATTGCAGGCGTGTATCTGGTGTTGTCTTCGCTGGCGCGTTTTGCCGAAGAACAATACCGCGGCGAGGTGCAAACGCGCAAACTGGCCGGGTTGGCGCTGTATCAATGGCTGGCGGTGGGGGTGTTTGTGGCGGGTATGGGTGTCAG
>JAGOGU010000050.1 GCA_017996515.1 Allobrachymonas sp. | reverse complement strand
TGAGACGGCGTTTGGCTGGATCGAATGACCATTCGAGAGCTATATCACAGCGCGTCTTGAAAGCACAATGCTTTGTAGGCTGCAGGCTGTTTTGTTTGAAAAAGCTTTATGGCTGGCTAGCGATAAACATGCCGCTTTACTGCCTATGTTGGCTTTGCCAGGCAGCGCGTAAGCGTTGGGCGTAGTCTTGCAAAACTTCGGGGGCAGGCTCCTTGCGCGGCCAGTTCAGGCCCACACCATCGTTGGCGTGGCGTGGCAGCACGTGCAGATGGAAGTGAAAGACGGTTTGTTCGCCTTCTTTGCCATTGGCCTGTAGCAGTGTCAATCCGGGTGGATCGAAAGCGATGCGCAGGGCCTCGGCCATTTTCTGGGCAGTTTGCATCACGGCGGCGGCCTCTTCGGGCGTGATTTCAAACAGGTTGGTGGCGTGGCGCTTGGTGGCGATCAGCACATGGCCGGGATTGACCTGGGCGATGTCCATGAAGGCGATGACCAGATCGTCTTCGTACACGCGGGCGGATGGAATTTCTCCGGCCACCAGACGGCAGAAAATGCATTGGCCGGGCGGCGAGGTATCAACGAATTTGGGCATGATCGATTTCTCCTGCTAAACAGATAAGGGCGGTGCAAACGCGGCACCGCCCGATCTTCGCACAGGAAGCCGCTGTTGGGGCTTGGTGAAACTACCTGTTGCTGGCGGGGCGAGCATGTGCCGTGTCGTTGCAGGCATGAGGCGGGTAGCAGGCAGTGGGCTGCAAGCAACCGCCCACTTGCCAAGAATGCCTCAGCCGCTTTTCTTGCCCGATCGTTTGGGCAACAGGCGAGCCAGATAGCGCCCGGTGTGGCTGTGCGGATCGTCTGCGATGTGCTCGGGCGTGCCTTGCGCGATGATGGTGCCGCCTGCGGTTCCGCCTTCCGGACCCAGATCGATGATCCAGTCTGCGGTTTTGATCACGTCGAGGTTGTGCTCGATGATGACGATGGTGTTGCCCGCATCGCGCAGCTGGTTGAGCACTTTGAGCAGCAGGGCAATGTCGCCAAAGTGCAGGCCGGTGGTGGGTTCATCCAGAATGTAGAGCGTGCGCCCCGTGTCGCGCCGCGACAGCTCGTGCGCGAGTTTGACGCGCTGCGCCTCGCCGCCGGAGAGGGTGGTGGCGCTTTGCCCCAGCTGGATGTAGCTCAGCCCCACGTCGATGAGCGTTTGCAGTTTGCGCGCGATGCTGGGCACGGCCTGCATGAAGGCCATGGCCTCTTCCACCGTCATGCTCAGGATTTCGGCGATGTTTTTGCCTTTGTACTGCACTTCGAGCGTTTCGCGGTTATAGCGCTGGCCGTGGCAAATATCGCAGGGCACGTACACATCGGGCAGAAAGTGCATTTCCACCCGCACCATGCCGTCGCCCTGGCAGGCTTCGCAGCGCCCGCCCGCCACGTTGAAGCTGAAGCGTCCCGGGCCGTAGCCGCGCTCTTTGGCGGTGGGCATTTCGGCCATCAGGTCGCGGATATGGGTAAACAGCCCGGTGTAGGTGGCCGGGTTGCTGCGTGGCGTGCGCCCGATGGGGGACTGGTCCACATTGATGACTTTGTCGAAATGCTCCAGCCCTTCGATCGCATCGTGCGGAGCTGGCTCGGTGTGCGCCCGGTGAATCTGTTGGGCGGCCACGGCGTAAAGCGTGTCGTTGATCAGTGTGGATTTGCCCGAGCCGGATACGCCGGTGACGCAGGTAATCAGCCCTACGGGCACATCAACCGTGACGTTTTGCAGATTGTTGCCGCGCGCGCCGCAGATGGTGATTTTTTGCAGACCCGCGTGCTCGGCTGCGGGCGCTGCACTTTGCTGGCGCGCCAGGTTTTGCTCAAAGACGTTTTTGATGGCCTCGGGTTGGATGGCGGCTTTTTTCGATGCGCGGCTGCTGCTTGCACGCGCTGGAGCCGTGCGCTTCGTTTCGGCAGATTCCGCATCGCTTGTCAGCGGCAGCCAGGCCGTGCGTTTGGGCGGCACGGCAATCGAGAGCTTGCCGCTCATGTATTGCCCCGTGAGGGATTGTGGCGCTTGCAGCAGGGCGTCCAGATCGCCATGCGCCATCACCTGGCCGCCATGCACGCCTGCACCCGGCCCCATATCGACGACAAAGTCGGCCGCGCGGATCATGTCTTCGTCATGCTCGACCACCAGCACGCTGTTGCCCATGTCGCGTAGGCGCTTGAGCGTGCCAATCAGGCGGTCGTTGTCGCGTTGGTGCAGACCGATGCTGGGTTCGTCCAGCACATACATCACGCCGGTCAGCCCCGAGCCGATTTGCGATGCCAGGCGGATGCGCTGCGCCTCGCCGCCGCTCAGGGTTTCTGCGCTGCGATCCAGCGTGAGATAGCCCAGACCCACATCCACCAGAAAGCGCAGCCGCGAAGCGATTTCGCGCACCACTTTGTCGGCAATCTCGGCCTTGGCGCCTTGCAGATGCAGGGTGTTGAAGTAATGCTGCGCATCGCTGAGCGTGCTGTGGTTGATTTGGTAGATAGCGCGCTGCTGCTCGCCTTCGCCCAACATGACGTGGCGCGCATCGCGCCGCAGGCGGCTGCCGGCGCAGGCGGGGCAGGGCGCTGTTTGGCGGTAGCGCGCCAGCTCTTCGCGCACCACGGCCGAGTCGGTGTCGCGGTAGCGTCGCACCATATTGGGCAAGATGCCCTCGAACGGGTGTTTTTTCTGCACACTCTTGCCTGCCGAAGCGCCGCTGCCAAAGGTGTAGGAAAAGGCAATCTCCTCATCGCCCGAGCCGTGCAGAATGATGTGGCGCACCTGTTGCGGCAATTGCTCGAACGGCTCATCCACGCTGAAGCGGTAGTGCTTGGCCAAACTTTTGATCAAGGCAAAGTAATACTCGTTGCGTTCGTCCCAGCCCTTGATGGCACCGCCTGCCAGGCTCAGCGAGGGGGAGGCCACCACCCGCTCGGGGTCGAAGGCATCGACCGTGCCCAAGCCATTGCATTCGGGGCAGGCACCCTGCGGCGCGTTGAACGAAAACATGCGCGGCTCCAGCGCCGAAATGCTGTAATGGCACTGGGGGCAGGCGTAACGGGCGTTGAACAGGTGCTCGGTCGCGCTATCCATCTCCACTACGAGGGCGCGCCCATCGGCCAGCCGCAAGGCCGCCTCGAAACTTTCTGCCAGCCGCTGGCGGGCGTCGGGCCGTACTTTCAGGCGGTCGATCACCACGTCGATGTCGTGCCGGTCGTTTTTTTCTAGCGGCGGCAGCTCGGCTGCATCCACGATCTGGCCGTCGATGCGAAAGCGCACGTAACCCAAGGCCTGCATCTGGGCCAGCACATCGGCAAACTCGCCTTTGCGTTCGCGGGCCAGCGGCGCCAGCAGCATGATGCGCGTCTCGGCGGGCAAGGCCAACGTGGCATCGACCATTTGGCTGACGGTTTGCGCCTGCAAGGGCAGGTGGTGATCGGGGCAGTGTGGGGTGCCCGCGCGCGCAAACAGCAGGCGCAGGTAGTCGTGAATTTCGGTCACTGTGCCCACGGTCGAGCGCGGGTTGTGGCTGGTCGATTTTTGTTCGATGCTGATGGCGGGCGAAAGCCCTTCGATCCAATCGACATCGGGCTTGTCCATCACCTGCAAAAACTGGCGCGCATAGGTGGACAGGCTTTCCACGTAGCGGCGCTGGCCTTCGGCATACAGGGTGTCAAAAGCCAGGCTGGACTTGCCCGAGCCTGATAGCCCCGTAATCACCACCAGCTGGTTGCGCGGGATTTCGAGGTCGATGTTTTTGAGATTGTGCGTGCGTGCCCCCCGAATGGCGATGTGGCTGTGGGCGGCCGGGGGCGTGGATGGAGCGGAACGTTTCTTCATGGCATATTTGTCAACAACCGATCATCATAGGACAAATGGCTGTGGCCTGCTATGACCCACATAGGCAAATGCTGGTATTGACTGCCCGGTGTTGTGGCTGGCTATCAGACAACGTTCTTAATTAAAATAAAAAATTTTCTACATTTTTTTACGCCTGTTCGGGCGTGTTAGATCATGGATAAAACAACTATCCAGCGTGATGGTTTTTCTTCGGCATTCGGAATGCTGGCAGCTACACTCGGATCGGCGGTGGGGCTGGGCAATATCTGGCGCTTCCCGTACGAAGTGGGCAGCAGCGGTGGGGCCGGTTTTCTGCTGATCTATCTCGTGGCAGTGCTGCTGGTTGGCGTGCCCTTGATGATTGCTGAGATCAGCTTGGGCCGTACCGCACAAACAGACTCGATTGGCGTTTACCTCAAGCTCGCACCACGTACCTGGTGGTGGTTGGTGGGCGCCATCGCCATGGTGGCAGGCTTGCTGATTGTGTCTTTTTATTCCGGAGTGGTGGGCTGGGTGGTGGCTTATGTCGCCAAAAGCCTGGGGCCTAGCCTGCTGACGCAAGATCGGGTCGCGCTGGAAAGCGCCTTTACCAGCCTCATTGCCAACCCCGTGGCTGCATTGGGTTGGCAATGGGCGGTTTTGCTGGCAATGGGGTTGATTTTGTCGTTTGGCGTGCGCAAAGGCATCGAGGCGGTTACCAAAAAGCTCATGCCCATTCTGTTTCTGTTGCTGTGTGTGATCGCGCTGACTTCGTTGAACATGCCTAGGGCGATAGAAGGTGTGAAATTTTTATTCGTGCCCGATATGACCAAGATCGACAGCAGCATTGTTCTCAAAGCGCTGAGTCTGGCTTTTTTCAAGCTGTCGCTCGGTGTGGGCACCATGACCATTTACGGCAGCTATTTCCGCCAAGAGCAAAACATTCCCCGAACCGTGCTGACGGTGATGTTGGCTGATCTGGCGGTATCGATGCTGGCAGGGCTGGCCATTTTCCCGGCTGTGTTCTCGCTGGGATTCGATCCCGCCGGGGGTCCGGCCTTGCTGTTCAACACCATACCGGCCGTATTTGCACAAATGCCCATGGGCCATGTGTTGATGGTGCTGTTCTTTGTGCTGACGACATTGGCAGCCACAGGCGCGCTGCTGTCACTGATTGAAGTGCCGGTAGCTGCGCTGAATGAGCGCCTGGGCTGGAGCCGAAAAACAGCTATCTGGGTTGTGGTCGTCACCATCATCGTGCTGGGCGCGTTTTGCGCCTTGTCATTCAGCACGCTGCAGCATGTTGCGCTGGTTGGCAAGCGGAACATTTTCGACAGCTTCGACTTTGCCGGCAGCAAAGTTCTTATGCCAATTGCAGGCATGCTCACCAGCTTGTTTGTGAGTCTGCGCTGGGGCAAACGGGCATTTGTTCACGCCAACAGCAATGCGGGCATCCTGAGCAACACGCGCTTGCTCACAGTGGTATTCTGGACATTGGCCCTGGTGTCGCCGGTATTGATAGGTGTCGTGATGTATGTGGGGTTGCGTACGTAAAGCTATTCCAATAGCTTGCACAAGGCAGAATGTGCCCGAAGCATGCACGCATTGTTTGAAAGGTAATGGAATCATGAGTGTTTCCCCGTCTTCCCGGTCATCAGGCGGCCGGGCCAAGCGCGCCGCAGCGACCCCGACTGCAGCCCAGGCTGGCTCTGGCGCGGCGGAAGAGGCCGGCATGCGCGTGCTGAAAAAATACCCCAATCGGCGGCTGTACGATACGGCCACTTCCAGCTACATCACGCTGGCGCAAGTCAAGGAACTGGTCATGCAGGCAGAGCCCTTTGTGGTGCGCGATGCCAAAACCGGCGAAGATCTGACCCGCAGCATCTTGCTGCAAATCATTCTGGAAGAAGAGGCAGGCGGCAGCCCCATCTTTACCGAAGCGGTTTTGCGCAATATCATCCGTTTTTACGGGCATGCCATGCAGGGTTTTTTTGGTGCCAACCTTGAAAACAGCATCCAGGCATTTGCCGATATGCAGCAAAAGATGATGGATAACGCGCCGGGTATGGACGGTTGGCAAAAAGCCATGCAAGAGATGATGCGCACCTACACCGCCCAATCGGGCCAGGTTGTGCAGCAAATGCAAGAACAGATGCAGCAACAGTTGCAGGCCAGTATGCAAAATTGGCTGGAGGCTTTTCAGCCAAAACGTTAAGGCGCGCGGGGCGCAATGCCCTTGTGTGCTATTAAAAAAATTGTGCAAATAGCAAACGCTCCAGGCAATGCCTGGGAGCCAGAACCAGAGATACGGCAATGATTGATACGCAGGCTCCGGCCAAAGCATCTACCCCAAAAATCGGTTTTGTCAGCCTGGGGTGTCCCAAGGCCCTGACCGATTCGGAACTGATCCTGACCCAACTCGCGGCCGAAGGCTATGAAACCAGCAAAACCTTTGCGGGCGCAGACTTGGTCATCGTCAATACCTGCGGCTTCATCGACGATGCCGTGAAAGAGAGCCTCGACACCATCGGCGAAGCCTTGGCCGAAAACGGCAAGGTCATTGTTACCGGCTGCCTGGGCGCGCGCGCTGGGCAGGATGGCGACAACATGGTGAAAGAGGTGCACCCCAGCGTGCTGGCCGTTACCGGCCCCCATGCCACGCAAGAAGTGATGGATGCCGTGCACACCCACTGCCCCAAGCCGCACGATCCCTTCATGGATTTGGTGCCGGCGGCAGGCATCAAACTCACGCCCCGGCACTACGCCTACCTCAAGATCAGCGAAGGCTGCAACCACCGCTGCACCTTTTGCATCATCCCCAGCCTGCGCGGTGACCTGGTCAGCCGCCCCGTGGGCGATGTGCTCAAAGAGGCGCAGGCCCTGTTAGAAGGTGGCGTGAAAGAGCTTCTGGTGGTCAGCCAAGACACGTCGGCCTATGGGGTCGATTTGCAATACCGCACCGGCTTTTGGGATGGCCGTCCGATCAAAACCCGCACGCTCGAACTGGTGCAGGCCCTGGGGCAATTGGCGCAGCGCCACGGCGCCTGGGTACGGCTGCACTATGTGTATCCGTATCCCTCGGTCGATGCCATCATCCCGCTCATGGCCGATGGCTTGGTGCTGCCCTATCTGGATGTACCGTTTCAACACAGCCACCCCGATGTGCTCAAGCGCATGAAGCGTCCCGCCAATGGCGAGCGCAATCTGGAACGGCTGCAAAAATGGCGCGAGCTGTGCCCGCAACTGGTGGTGCGCAGCACCTTCATCGCGGGCTTTCCGGGCGAAACGGAAGAAGAATTTGCGCACCTGCTCAACTTCGTGCGCGAAGCGCAAATCGACCGCGCCGGCTGCTTTGCCTATTCACCGGTAGCAGGCGCAACGGCTAACCAATTGCCTGGCGCTTTGCCCGATGCCGTGCGCGAAGAGCGTCGCGCGCGCTTCATGGCCGTGGCCGAAGACGTATCGGTTGCCAAACTGCGCCAGCGCATCGGCAGTACCATGCAGATACTGGTGGACAGCGCGCCTGCGCTGGGCAAAAAAGGTGGCATGGGCCGTAGCTACGCCGACGCCCCTGAGATCGATGGCATCGTCAAACTGCTGCCGCCCGAAAAAATCAGCAAAATCCTGAAAGTGGGCAGCTTCACGCAGGCACGCATCGTCGATACCGATGGGCACGATCTGGTGGCCTTGCCGATATAAAGTCCGTTCGGTTGCGCGGGCCCAGTCAACCAGTCGCCGCTGGCGAGCCTGATCAGGCTGCAGTGCGGGCTTGGCACGGCATCCACCACGCAACGCTTGCTGCATTACAAACGTAAAAATAGTTAGAGTAAGCCTCCAATCCCCCACCAACTACTAGGCGGGCGGAGCAGCTACTTGGGCGCGGTGCGTAAAAGAGTGCGAGAGAGTGCGCCATGCGAGAAGGTAGCTGCCGCGGGTATGGACGCGTTTACCGATACACCAACACCGGCAGTGCCGTATGCGACAGCACTTTTTGCGTCTCGCTGCCAATAATCAGGCGCTCCAAGCCGGTGCGGCCATGCGAGGCCATCAGCACCAGATCGCAGCCTTCGCTTGTGGCGGCGGCCAGAATGGCCTGCGCGGGCGAATCACCCTCCACTGCTAGCGTGTGGCAAGGCACCCCCACTGCCTGACAGGCTTGCGCCACGTCTTGCAGGCATTTTTGTGCCATGCGCTCGACCCGCTCTTCGAGTTTGTCGGGCGCCAGCAAATCGTTCAAAAGACCTTCACCCGCTTGCGCCAGCTGATGCGGTGGCTTGACATACAGGGCTGTAATGCGTGCGCCCATGGTTTGGGCAAACCCGGCCGCATACGTTGCGGCTTTTTGCGAAAACTCGGATCCGTCGACAGGAACCAGAATATGTTTGAACATGGCAAAGCCTCCAGAAAGCGGCAGTGCCCGTCGTGGGCGTTAGCGCGGCCATGCAGGCACATGCCTGTTGCCGATCATGCCAGCAATTGCGGGGTGTTTTGCATTTTGGAGGCAAATTTTCCAGCGCCAATTGGCGGGCTTCGCCGTGCATGATGGCTGAGCCACGCGGAGAGCCGGCAGTGCTTGTCCATGCAAGGTCAGCAGTCCACCCGCTGCACGGTTACGGCCAGGCCGCCCAGCGAGGTTTCCTTGTAGCGGCTTTGCATGTCGTGGCCGGTAGCGCGCATGGTTTCGATTGCCTGATCGAGTGAAACCAGATGCATGCCGCTGCCCAGCATGGCCATGGAGCAGGCGTTGATGGCCTTGACGGCGCCCATGGCATTGCGCTCGATGCAGGGCACTTGCACCAGCCCGCCAATGGGGTCGCAGGTCATGCCCAGATGGTGTTCAAGCGCAATTTCGGCGGCGTTTTCGATTTCGGCATTGCTGGCGCCCAAAGCGGCGGCCAGGCCCGCAGCAG
>JAGOGU010000049.1:6714-8966 GCA_017996515.1 Allobrachymonas sp. | reverse complement strand
TTTTCTGCTTTCTCTCTCTGCTTGCCTGACTGTTCCCCATGAAAATCCTGCTGTGCAATGACGACGGTTACCAGGCGCAAGGCATTGTTGCGCTGTATGAGGCGTTGCGCCACGTGGCCGATGTGGAGGTGATTGCGCCGGAATTCAACAACAGCGCCAAGTCCAACGCGCTGACGCTGCATTCGCCGCTGTACGTGCAGCGCGCCGCCAATGGGTTCCGTTACATCGACGGCACCCCTGCCGATTGCGTGCACATTGCCCTCACCGGCCTGTTGCCCGAGCAGCCTGACCTGGTGGTATCCGGCATCAACAATGGCGCCAATATGGGCGACGACACCATCTATTCCGGTACCGTGGGCGCAGCCATGGAAGGCTATCTGTTCGGCGTACCGGCCATTGCTTTTTCGCAGGTTGCCAAAGGCTGGGCGCATATCGAAGCGGCGGCAGAAGCGGCCAAGAATCTGGTGCTGCAACTCCAGCCGCAAGTGCTTACTTACAAGCAGGAAGGCGCAGCGCCTGCCTGGCTGTTGAACGTCAATATTCCCAATCTGCCGCTGGATCAGATCAAGCCCGTGCGCTTGTGCCGCCTGGGCCGACGCCATGCGGCAGAAAATGTCATCACCCAGCAAAACCCGCATGGCGAAACCATGTACTGGATTGGCCGCGCAGGCGCAGCCAAAGACGACGCCGAAGGCACCGACTTCCACGCCACCGACAGCGGCCACATTGCCGTGACGCCCTTGCAGGTGGATTTGACCGACTACAAGGGTTTGAGCCAGTGGCAGCCCCTGTTTGCCGCCTCGCAGGCGGCGGGAGCCTGATTCGTGGTGCGTCCGACCTTTCCTGCACGGAACCAGTGGAGTGCCGATGCCCCACCCGCACCAGCGGCAGGTCGGCAGGCAGCTCGCTCGCCAGCGGTCGCATGGCCCCTGCCCCATCTGCCCGCAGGCCAGCAGGCGGCGCAACCGCATATCGTGCCGGTACAAACGCGCACCACGGTAGGCAGTGTGGGCGCAGGCAATGCCGACGCCTTGCGCGCGCGCATGGTGCAGCAGTTGCAGCACGGTGGTATTCGCGACGGGCGCGTTCTGGCCGCCATGCAGGCCGTGCAGCGCCATTGCTTTGTCGATAGCGCCTTGCTCAGCCAGGCATATACCGATACCAGCTTGCCCATTGGCTTGCAGCAAACCATTTCCAAGCCCAGCGTGGTGGCGCGCATGGTCGAGCTGCTGCTGGCCAGCCCCTTCATGCAAACCCAGCCGCCCCAGGCGCGCTTGGGGCGTGTGCTGGAAATTGGCACAGGCTGCGGCTACCAGGCCAGCGTGCTGGCGCAGGTTGCCAGCGAGGTGTACAGCATTGAGCGTCTGAAGGGCTTGCACGAAAAAGCCCGCAGCAATCTGCGGCCTTTCCGCATTGCCAATGTGCACCTTTTGCTGGGAGATGGCATGCTGGGCTATGCGCCGGGTGCGCCTTATGCGGGCATCATCGCAGCGGCAGGGGGGCATGCGATACCGCAAAACTGGATCGATCAACTGGCCGTGGGCGGCCGCATTGTGGCGCCGCTGGCATCGGGTCGGGGGCAGGTTTTGGTGGTGCTGGATAAAACGGCACATGGCCTGCAACAATCGGTGCTTGAGCCGGTGTTGTTTGTCCCTTTAAAATCAGGCATGGCTTGAAAGAGCTGTTTTCAAAATTCGAGGGCTTGATGCCATCCACTTGAATTTTGAAAATCGTTTTTGACAGAGCCTGTTGCACGCAACGCGCTGTGGGTGCTTGTGCATGGTACAGCGCCCAGAGAGATGGAGACCATTCCACGGAACGGGCGGGCGTAACAGGCATGGTCAAGTATGTTGTCCGGGGGGACGGGTTTGCAGTTGCAGCAGAAGACAAAACTGCGCACGGGGCATCAACGGCTTTCCGGTGTTTGGTAATGGGTGTCCGGGTGTGAGCGCGTGCATAACAGCGCTCCTTGCACCTCGGGTACAGAAGGCATGCGCCTTACGCATGTTTTGCAAGAGGAATTGACTCATGAGCCGTTGTGGAGCTTCCGTTTTCGCCCCGCGTGTCGTACGCGCTATTTTGACTGTTGCCGCCGCCAGCGCCTTGACGGCGTGTGGTTTCACGGGCGGCATGGCCCCGGTCGAGAACCGTTCGCTGGGCGGTGGGCGCCCGTCGGTGCCGCGCGTCAATCCGGCCACCTTGCCGGGCGCAGAATTTGCCGGCCGGCCGGGTTATTACACCGTGCAGCCGGG
>JAGOGU010000049.1:0-6614 GCA_017996515.1 Allobrachymonas sp. | reverse complement strand
GCGGCATGGCCCCGGTCGAGAACCGTTCGCTGGGCGGTGGGCGCCCGTCGGTGCCGCGCGTCAATCCGGCCACCTTGCCGGGCGCAGAATTTGCCGGCCGGCCGGGTTATTACACCGTGCAGCCGGGCGACACCATTCGTAGCATTTCGCGTGCGCTCAACATCGATTGGCGCGATCTGACGCAATGGAACAGCAACTGGATTCCCAATCCGGATGTGATCGAAGTGGGGCAGGTGCTGCGCGTGGTACCGCCAGCCGGCGCGGTCGCGCGGCCACGCCCCGCCACCCCAACGCCCGTGCCCACCACTACGCCAACTCCTCCGGAAAGCACGCCTACGCCTACGCCAACGCCCACTCCTGTACCCACGGAAACAGCCGTTCCCAATATCGGGGTGACCTTGGCTTGGCCAACCAGAAGCACAACGGTGGCCGTGCCGTTTGATGAAGTGCGCAACAAGGGCATCGGCATTGCCGGTAAAGAAGGCGACCCGATCTACGCCAGTGCCGATGGTCGTGTCATGTACGCGGGCTCTGGCCTGCGCGGCTACGGCAATCTGGTGCTGATCAAACACAACAACACGCTGCTGACGGTATATGCCCACAACAGCAAGCTGCTGGTGAAAGAAGGCCAGAACGTCAAAAAAGGCCAGCAAATCGCTGCCATGGGCAGAACCGATGCCGACCGCGTGAAGCTGCACTTCGAGGTGCGCCGCAACGGCAAAACGGTCAATCCGCTCAACTACCTGCCCGCGCGCTGACCGTGCAGTGAATGGGCAGACTGCCGCAAACATGAGCGCCGCTGGTCGGCGCTTTTTTTGATGCATCTGTGCCGCTTCCAACCTCAGTGCAGCAACGATGCACACGCCCCACAGCCAAGAAAAATACCCGACAACGCCATGATGAGCAGCACAAACGATAGCCAGGATCCAGCCACAACAACAGCCCTGCCCGCGCGGCCAGAGCCGCCACCCCATGCGCAGCCCGATTGGCTGTGGGTCGAGTCACTGGATCTGGACGCGCAAGGCGTGTCGCACCGGCCCGATGGCAAGGTGGTGTTTATCGAAGGCGCATTGCCCGGTGAATGGGTCAGTGCCCAAGGTCGCCGCAGCAAAAACAACTGGGAAGCGGCCACGCTCACGCACATCCACAGCGAATCGTCGCAGCGGGTGGAACCGCGCTGCCCGCACTTTGGCTTGCATGCAGGCGCTTGCGGCGGCTGCAAAATGCAGCATCTGCATCCGGCCGCCCAAGTCGCCATCAAGCAGCGCGTGCTGGAGGACAACTTCTGGCATTTGGGCAAATGCCGCCCGCAAACCATGCTGCGCCCCATTCACGGCCCGGCATGGGGCTACCGTTGGCGCGCACGGCTATCGGTGCGCCATGTGGTGAAAAAAGGCGAGGTGCTGATTGGCTTTCACGAGCGCAAAAGCCGCTACATCGCCGATATGCGCAGCTGCGCCATTTTGCCGCCGCACGTCAGCGCCTTGCTTTTGCCCTTGCGGGCGCTAATTGCCAGCCTGGATGCTCGCGACACCTGCCCCCAAATCGAACTGGCCTGCGGCGATGCCGTCACAGCGCTGGTGTTGCGCCATCTGGAGCCGCTCAGCGCAGCCGATACCGACAAACTGCACGCCTTTGCCGCGCAGCACGCGGGCGTGCAATGGTGGCTGCAACCGGCCGGGCCAAGCAGCGTGCATTGCATCAGCCCGCATACGCCGCAGCTGGCCTACAGCCTGCCCGAATTCGGCATCACCATGCCGTTCAAGCCCACGGACTTTACCCAGGTCAACCCCCACATCAACCGCGTGCTGGTCGGTCGCGCCCTGCAATGGCTGGATGCGCAAAAGCACGAGCGCATCATCGACTGGTTTTGCGGGCTGGGCAACTTCACCCTGCCCATCGCCACGCAGGCGCGCGAAGTGCTGGGCATTGAAGGCAGCGATGCCCTGGTCGCCCGCGCGCGCAACAACTACCAGGCCAACACCCCCAATGCGCACGGCACGCCGCTTGCACCCACGCAATTCGTGGCGCGCAATCTGTTTGAGATGATGCCTGAAATGCTGGTGGCCGACGGCGTGGCCGACAAATGGCTGGTCGATCCGCCGCGTGAAGGCGCATTTGCCTTGGTCAAGGCGCTGGCCGATATTCACCAGCAGCGCCTGGGGCTGGCAGAAGAAGGCGGCTTTGTGGCGCCAGTCGATTGGCAGCCGCCCAAACGCATTGTGTATGTCAGCTGCAACCCGGCCACGCTGGCGCGCGATGCGGGGTTGCTGGTGCATCAGGCGGGCTACATGCTCAAGGCCGCAGGCGTGGTCAATATGTTCCCCCACACCGCGCATGTGGAAAGCATGGCCGTTTTCGAGCGCGCCTGAAGGTGTAACGGAATGCGCAACCGAAAGCGCGATGAAGGCCGCTGCAGCCGTGCTTTCAGTCCTGTAACGGCTTGAACACCTTGAGCCATTTGTGCGCAGGCAAGCCCGTGCGCTCGGCAAGGGTAGCGGCGCGTGCGGTCATCTCATCGCGCGACGGCCGCGTGGGCGTGCGCTGCGCCAACACAATCGTATTGCCTTCGCGCGTGGGCCTGAACGCCCACAGCGCCGCATCGCCAAACGCTTCGGCCATCTGCTGCACGCTGTGCGTGAAGCTGCTGTCACGGCCAAACAGATTCACCGTCATGCAGCCATCGGGCGTCAGCGCCGCGCGGCAGGCGCGGTAAAAATCGGCATCGTCCAACACCGGCGCGGCGGCTTCGTGGTCGTACAAATCCACCTGCAAGGCATCGATCGCGCCCTGCCATTCGGGCTTGCGAATTTCCACGGCCGCATCGCCCAGCATCACATTCAGGCGCTCGTGGTTGTCGGGCAGGCGAAACCACTGGCGGCAGGCGCGGTAAACCGCCGGGTTAATTTCCACGCAACTGGTCAGCATGCCCAATTTTTTGCTGGTGAACTTGGTCAGGCTGGCCGCGCCCAAGCCCAGTTGCATGGCGTGGCGCTCGGGCAGCGTCTCGAAATCCACAAACAGCAGCCATGCCATCATGCGCTGGATGTACTCCAGATCCAGCATCAGCGGATCCTTCAGACGCATGCTGCCCTGTATCCAGGGGGAGTCCAGATGCAGAAAGCGGCACACGCCATCTTCGGAAAAATGCACTTCGGGCAAATGAGCGGCAGCGGTATGGGCGGGCATGGCAAACAGAAAAAGGCAAGCGTCAAAACCATGCATTGTGCCCTGCCCGCCAGCCGTTTGCATGCAGCTGCGCTGGTGTACGGAAGATGCGCGCAGAGCCGTTACAATGCTGCCTGCATGTACGCGACCATTGCTTAAAAACAATAACAGGAGGTGTGGCAGAGTGGTCTAATGCACCGGTCTTGAAAACCGGCAACGGGCAACCGTTCGTGAGTTCGAATCTCACCGCCTCCGCCAAGAAAAAAGTATTTCCATGCGTCGTATCGGCGATATGCTTGTCAGCGTTTTTGTCTTTGAAGACGGCTTGATCCTCACTACTCATGAAATGGAAAAGCAGAAACATCAGAGAAATTGCGCGCATCATCTGTGGCGACGCTGACCATTTTCTCTATCGATCGAGTAGTTACATCACAGAGTTTTTTCAAGATTGTGACCTAGACTACGTCCACGATGGTTCGACCCGATGGGTATGGGTTGCAAGTAAACTGGAAGAGGTATTAACGCTACCGCATTCCAGTCCTTCGGTTCCGCCTGATGCGTTCATTCGAATTATCCGTTCGGTTCTTGATAAAGGTGACGCGCAAGAAGACGATCCCGACAGAAGCAAAGCACTTGCCGCTTTGAATGTTGTGCTGGTGCGCGAAGGTTGGGAAGCTTTCTACGACGAGCACGGTATTGGACAACTTCGCCATATTGCAACGAATACTGTGGCACAGATGGCAAACCCTCATCGTCCGCTGACGCCAGAAGAGCTGAGACGTCGAAAGCTGCTCGCGGCCTACCTTGATAAATGCTCAGAGGACGAACTGATTGAGGAAGTTTTGCTGCCATTGTTCCGCCAGCTTGGTTTTCATCGCATTACGGCAGCAGGTCACAAAGATAAGGCGCTAGAGTACGGGAAAGACGTATGGATGAAATATACCTTGCCAACGCTCCATGTTCTTTACTTTGGCATCCAGGTTAAGAAAGGTAAATTGGATTCAGCGGGCATCGGAAAAAATGGTTCGGCTAACGTTGCCGAGATTCATAATCAGGCCAGCATGATGCTCGGACATGAGATATTTGATCCTGAATTAAATCGTCGTGTATTGGTTGATCACGCATTCATTGTCTCTGGTGGAGAGATAACGAAACAGGCGAGAAATTGGCTTGGCAACAAGCTGGATGCAACGAAACGTTCGCAAATCATGTTTATGGACAGGGATGACATTCTCAATCTGTTTATCGTGATGAACTTGCCGCTCCCAAAGAGTGCATTGCCTCTCAAAAAGACCGCTAATTCATTCGATGACGACATTCCGTTCTAGCTTATGTCGTTCCCAATGGGGATGGCCTAGGCCCGCAGCAGCTGCCATGTCGCCATGCCTGCCAAGGTCATCAGCACAGAGCCCACGACGTGCAGGCCGATGGAGCCAGCGGCCCAGGCAAATTGCTGGCGTTGCAGCAGGTTGACGATTTCCATCGAGAAGGTCGAAAAGGTGGAAAGCCCACCACAAAAGCCCGTGATGATGAGCAGCTTCCATTCCGGCGAAAGGTTGGAAGTGGTTGCAAAGTATGCGGTCGCCAAGCCGATGACGTAAGCCGCCAGCAGGTTGGCGGCCACGGTGCCGAATGGAATCACCTCCAAGATGGCGTTGAGTTTCAGGCCCAAGGCCCAGCGCAGCAAAGCGCCCAAGGCGGCGCCGATGGATATGGCAAGAACAGGTTTGATCATGATGCGGTGTTGCGTGTGTGTGGCGACGCTTACTTGGTTTTTTGTGCAGGTGGTTGCGTTGGTTCTGCTTCTTCCAGGTGCTCTTCGCGCGGGGTGAGCAAGTCTTCTTCCGGTTTTTGGCGCGAGCGGATTTCGGCAATCTGCTCGTCGATTTCGGTGGTTTTATCCACCGGCGCCTGCGGTGTGACGGGGCGGGTGCGCGGGCTGACCGGCTTGCCCGTTTCGGTCAGCGAGGCGCTTTCCATCAATTGCAGGCGATAGGTTGGCGCGGGGATATCGATGCCGGCTTTTTTCAGTTCTGCCCGCACCATGCGGATGGCCTCGCTGCGTGCGCTGATGAAGTCGGTTTCATCCTGATCGATCCAGGCGTAGTACTCCACATCGGCGATAGGCGCATGGATTTGCTGGATTACGGCTTTGGGCAGCGGGTTTTCCAGAATCCCTTGCATGGTGATCAGGGTGTGCACGCCCAGCCGCTGGGCTTTGGCCAGGTCTTCGCGCACGTCGATGCCCAACACGAAAGAAAAGCGCCTTTTGTTGTTGCGGCTGTAGTTGAGGATGGACTGGCTGAACACCATGGCGTTGGGCAGGCGCAGGTGCTCGCCGCTGAGGGTGATGAGCACTGTTGAGCGGGCGCTCAGCGAAGCCACCTTGCCCTCGTGCGTGCCAATCACGACGTGGTCGCCCGGCTCGAATGGGCTGCGCAGGCTCAACAGTACGCCGGCGATGTAGTTTTCTGCCACGCCCCGAAAGGCAAAGCCCAGCGTCACGCCAATGATGCTGACCGAACCCAGCAAGGCACCCACTAGGGCGGTAGAGTCCAGCAGATCCAGAGCGACCAGAAAACCGACGGCGATGAAGGCGATGCGAATGCCCCTGCGAATCAGACTCTGAAAATAGGTGTTGCCGTAGTGGGGGCGAAAGCCGAGCAAGCCCGGGTGTGCCGCCAGGCCGCGGCCAATCCAGTTGAACAGTACCAGCACCATGATGGCCAGCAAAAACATCGGAATCGAGGTGATAAGCTGCACCAGCCGATCGCGCACTTTGCGGATGACTTCGCCCAACTGCGAGCGGAAATCGGCAGACACGATCAAAGCGTTATCCACGGCCACCACACCCTTGACGGATTCGGCCAGCTTGGTCGCCAGCTCTTTGGCTTCTGCATTGCGCACCGAGCCTTCGAGCTGCACCACGCTGCCATTGACCAAGGGGCGCACATCGGTAAACAGCGGGTTGCGCGCCAGCAGGGCAGCCACTTCGGCGGCGATGCGCTGGTCGTCCTTCAGCGTGGCCTTGACGGCTCTTTCTACCTGCCTGGGGCTGGCAGCAGCTTGAGAGGCTGCCATCTCAAAGGGCGCGACATACTTGGCTGTGGCTGATTCGGTGTTGATGGCCTCTGCCCATACGCTGCCAGCCAGCAAGGCAAAACCGGCCAGAAACAGGCCGAGCAGCCCTTTTCGCAGCACCTGCCGGGGCGTCAGAAAGCAAACGATTTTCTTGCAAAAAGACATGGCAGAACAATCAACAAACATCATCCCAACCGCGGCTGAGTGATAGGAAATGAATCATTTTCAAAAAATGATGCGCTTGCGATGCATCGGGTATCCGGCAAGCCGCCTTGCGCAGAGTGCACCGGATGACTGCACTTGAGGCCAAGCCGAAAAACATCAAGGCAAATGCGCAATGATCACGCCACGCACAGTGTAACGGG
>JAGOGU010000048.1 GCA_017996515.1 Allobrachymonas sp. | reverse complement strand
GGTGTGGCTGGTGCCTGCGCCCACTTCCATATCGTAGGGTTGCAGTAAAGCGCAGCCTTGCTGGGCCCAATATTGTTGAAGCGTAAGAATGATTTGCTGAAAAGTAGGCATGATGAATATGTGATGCACACAAAATGCAGTGGAATGGCCCGATTCTACTGGGAGATGTTTGCTCTCCCCCCTTTTGCGGGCACCGCTCTTGCCTTCTTTTTTGCGCACGTACCTGCCGCACAGAAACCGCGCAGAGCAACAGAGCAAGGAAAAAGTCAGATAAATCCGCGCCTACGGCCAATAGCGTGACAAATTCCTCATTTCAACAGCTATCATTACGCCAGCGTAAACAGCAAATTCTGCTTTTATTTTTTAAAAAGGCCATTCACCATGAAACCACGTTTTTCTCGCCTGATTCCCGTCTTTGCCGCCTTGGCTGCCGGTGTTGTGCTGTGGGGGTGCAGCAAGCCTGCCGAAACCCAAGCACCCGCCGCTTCGAGTGCCGCCCCTGCCTCGGCCACAGCAAGCGCTGAACTGCCAAAAAAACTGGTGATCGGCCTGGACGACAACTTCCCGCCCATGGGTTTTCGCGATGAAAAAGGTGAGCTGGTCGGCTACGACATCGACATGGCACGCGAAGCAACCAAGCGCATGAACATCGAAGCCGAATTCAAGCCCATTGACTGGAGCGCCAAAGAGGCCGAACTCAAAAGCAACCGCGTCGATGCGCTGTGGAACGGCATGACCATTACCGAAGAGCGCAAGAAAAACGTGGCCTTCACCAAGCCCTATATGGTGAACCACCAGATCATCATCGTTGCCGGCAGCTCGTCTGTACAAAACAAGGCTGACCTTGCCGGCAAGGTGGTTGGCGTGCAAGACGGCAGCAGCGCCGTGGATGCCGTGAACAAAGACGAAGCCCTCCACAAATCGCTGAAAGAAGTCAAAGCCTTTGGCGACAACGTAACTGCACTCATGGATCTGGCCGCTGGCCGACTGGACGCCGTGGTGGTTGACGAAGTGGTTGGCCGCTACTACACCAGCAAAAAACCGGGCGAATACCGCATTCTGGAAGAAAACCTGGGCGCAGAAGAATATGGCGTAGGCTTGCGCCTGGAAGACACCGCCCTGCGCGCCAAACTGGACGAAACGCTGGATGCCATGGTGGCCGATGGCACCGCCAAAACCATTTATGCCAAATGGTTTGAAGAAGCTGCCAAATAAGCGCTAGCCCCAACAAGCAAGGTATGCCCACAAGCGTACCTTGCTTTTTTCATGCGAATTGGTACCCGTACCGGGCTATAGATTTTTGCTTCCCTCATGCAGAAGGTGTTTTGCCATCTTCCCTGATATTTTTTGCCACGGTGCATGCGGATTTATTCCAGAACGCATGCCATCAATAAAACCTCTTTCCACCCTCCTCCCATTTTTTTCGCATGGACAAGCTGCTCACCATGCTCCCCCCCATTCTCAGTGGGGCAGAGACAACGCTCAAGCTCTTCGTCATCACCCTGTTGCTGTCTTTGCCCTTGGGGCTGGCGCTGGCGCTGGCGCGCGTGTCCCGATGGGGCGCTCTGCGCCAACTGGTCAATGGCTACATCTGGCTGATGCGCGGCACGCCATTGATGCTGCAACTGCTGTTCATTTATTTTGCTTTGCCTTTTGTTCCGGTGATAGGCATCAAGTTGCCTGATTTTCCGTCGGCCATTGCCGCTTTTACCCTGAATTACGCCGCCTATTTTGCGGAAATTTTCCGGGCAGGCATTCAAAGCGTAGATCGCGGCCAATATGAAGCAGCCAAATCCTTGGGTATGAGCTATGGGCAGACCATGCGCCGCATTGTGCTGCCGCAAATGGTGCGGCACATTCTGCCACCCATGAGCAATGAAACCATCACCCTGGTCAAAGACACTTCGCTCATTTATGTGCTGGCGCTGAATGATCTGCTGCGCGCCGCCCGCAATATCGTGCAGCGCGAATTTACCGTGACACCCTTTATCGTGGCCGCCGCTTTTTATTTGATCATGACACTGGTTCTGACTTGGGTGTTCCAACGCCTGGAGCTTCGCTATGCGCAACAAGACAAATAACCATAACGACGCCGTTGCCAACGCAGTGGCTGATCAGACCATGCCCGCCTTGCGCATGCAAGACGTGCGCAAAAGTTTCGGCCAGCACGAAGTGCTGCGTGGCATTACGCTACAAGTGCAAAAAGGCGAAGTGGTAGCTATTCTCGGCTCTTCCGGTTCGGGCAAATCCACCCTGCTGCGCTGCATTAACCATCTGGAAACGATCGACAGCGGCAGCATTGATGTCGATATCCACAATCTGGTGCATAACGATGCCCACGGGCGGGCGCAATATCCGTCAGAGCGCGAAATCCGCCATATCTGCTCGCACACCGGCATGGTGTTTCAGCATTTCAACCTGTTTCCGCACATGACCGTGCTGGACAACTTGATCGAAGCGCCCATGACCGTCAAAGGGCTGGCACGCGACACCATCATCCCCCAGGCCGAAGAACTGCTGCGCAAAGTGGGGCTGTTCGACAAGCGCGACGCTTACCCTGCCCGCCTATCTGGCGGCCAAAAACAGCGTGTAGCCATTGCCCGCGCCTTGGCCATGCAACCTGCCATCATGCTGTTTGACGAACCCACCAGCGCGCTGGACCCCGAACTGACGGTTGAAGTGTTGCGCACCATTCGCCAACTGGCCGCAGAGCACATCACCATGCTGGTGGTGACGCATGAAATGGCGTTTGCCCGCGAAGTGGCGCACCGCGTGCTGTTCATGGATAACGGCGTGATTGTGGAAGACCGCCCAGCCAAAGAATTTTTTGCCAACCCGCAGCACCCGCGTGCCAAAGCCTTTTTGCAGCATCTGCAATAAATATCTGCGACACACAGCGGCAGATTCCAGGCGCCAAACAGGCGTCAAACGCTTGAGAATAATGCCCGCCCTTTAATCAAGTGTTTGTATCAAGCCTTGATGCGCTTACGCCCAGGCCATGCCCACACCGCGCAAGCAGCGCTTGCCAAGCCCAACAGCCATAAAGGCCACAGCCCCCAACGCGCCGCCCACCAGGCAAAAAAAGTAGGTTGTGCGTAATTGCCTTTGACGCTTGCCTCCAGCACGCCGCGTGTAAGGCGCGGCAGTTCTTGCACCACCTGTCCGGTTGCATCAATCACGGCGGTAGCGCCGGTATTGGTGGCGCGCAACATGGGACGCGCCAACTCCATCGCACGCATGCGGCTGATGTTGCGGTGCTGGTCGATTGCGACCGTATCGCCAAACCAGGCAATATTGCTCATGTTCACGAGAATGGTGGGTGCTGTGGCTGCATCGACAAAACTGGCGGCCAATTCTTCACCAAACAAATCTTCATAGCAGATATTGGGTTGCAGGCGTTCGCCTTGCACCAGCAAACGCGGCTGAATCAATGCCCCACGCTGAAAGCTGCCCAAAGGCATGTTCAGCATGTTCACAAACCACTGAAAGCCCCAGGGGATAAATTCACCAAATGGCACCAAATGGTGCTTGGCATAACGGTATTCGGCCTGCTGCGCAGGCGGTAAGTAAAAATCGGCCTGTTGGGCAAACCCCGCTTCCCCACTGGCTGCGCCATTGCCAACGGTTTGCACGCCGCCCGCAGCCATGCCCACTGCAGCATTGGCATAACCCGCCTGCATATCGCCCGCTGGCGTGCCAATCAGTGCCGTTTGCTCGCCTTGGGCAAAACGCTGTTGCAGCGCCTGCCAATAACCATCAGGTAACTGCTGTGGGAGCATGGGCAAAGCCGTTTCGGGCAACACCAGCAAATCAGCCTGAGACGCAACCATCTGCTGACCGTACCAGTCCAGCGCCAGCTCCATGCCACTATTGGGCTGGAATTTTTCTTCTTGCGGGATGTTGCCTTGCAGCAAAGCCACCGACAGGCCATTACCCGTTGCCAACGGTTGCAGCTTGCCACCCCAGGTTTGCTTGTGCCAGCCGCCCATGAGCAATACTGCCGCAAACACGCCTGCCATGGCAACCGCACCCCAGGGTACACAACGGCCTGAAGCACCTGCACCCTGCCCGGCAGACGCGCGCAGATACAGTAGCTTGGCGGACTGCAGCAATTGCCACACCACAGCCGACGCCCCTGCGGCCAAAGCCGACATGCCATACACACCCAACCACGGCGCGTAACCTGCCAGCCAGCCATCGACATGGGCATAGCCAATCGCCCCCCAAGGAAAGCCCGTGAATAACACCCCGCGGCACAGCTCGGCCAGCAACCATAGCGCAGCAAAAAGCAGCACCTGCCGCACTGCGCCTATCTCTTGCCCTTGCTTTTTCCGCAAACGCAGCCACAAGCCACACGCCAAGGTGTAATACAGGCTCAGCGCCGCCGCCAGCAACAACACGGCCAACGCCGCCAGCCAGGCGGGCAAGCCGCCATACACATGCAAAGAAACGTAGAGCCACCAGAATGTGGCGGCCAACCAGGCAGCGGTAAAACACCACCCGCGCCTGAAGCCTTGCCAAAACCGTTGCCGGGCTGATGCTGGCGCCGCATCGGCACCTGATGCAGCTATTTGAGAATCAGCAGTCATCAGCCACAAGGCTGCTGCCAAGGTCACTATCTGCAACGTGCCGGAAGCGTTTTTCTCCCCCCACGGCCAGGCGATGCTAAAAGCCTGCAACATACCGGCCAAGGCCAGTAAGGCATACCGCACCACCGCTGGCAGCCGCCCCCCCAACCGCAAAGCAGCACTCACGATGCGGCCTGCGCGGCAGGCGTGACCTTGAACCAACGCACAGCACCACCCTTGGTGAGCATGACTACAAAGTTCAAACCTGCCAGAGTGATGAACTCGTTGCGTGTGGGCACGTGGCCCATTTCGTGGGCAATCAGGCCACCAATGGTTTCAAAGCTGTCTTCATCTTCCGTATCGCTGGGATGAATCTCTACCTCGAAATGCTCGTTGATGCGCTCGATGGGCGTATCGCCGCTCACGCGGAAGCTGCCGTCGGCCAGGCTGTAGATGTCGCCCTCTTCCTCGTCGTCGTCAAATTCGTCTTCGATTTCGCCAACGATTTCTTCCAGAATGTCTTCGATGGTGATCAGGCCGGCCAAGCGGCCAAACTCATCAATCACGATGGCCAGATGGTTGCGCTTGGCACGAAATTCACGCAGCAGGTCATTGAGCTTTTTGTTCTCGGGCACAAACATGGGCGGGCGCAAAAGCGCCCGCAGGCTCAGTTCGGGTGCGCGTTGCAGCTTCAGCAAATCCTTGGCCAACAACAAGCCGATGATATTGTCTTTTTTGTCTTCGTAAACCGGAAAGCGCGAATGCGCCGTGTTGATGACGACCTTGAGGATCTGCTCGTAGCTCCAGTTGATATCGATCGAGTCCATGCGGGGCACGGACACCATCGCATCACCCGCCACCATATCCGAGATGCGGATAACCCCTTCCAGCATGGCGCGGCTGTCTGATCCGATCAGCTGCCGCTCTTCGGCCTGCGACAAGGTGTTGTACAGCTCGGCCTGCGAGTCGGGGCCAGGAATGAGGTATTCGATCAGCTTGCGAACGAAGCTGCGCTTGTCGGGCGGAACGTTGGACGAGGAAGGCGAAGGGTCACTCACGGCAGGAAAAAGCACACAGGGTGCGTAGTTACGATGGCAGCAGCATACACAAAAAACCGGCTGCCAAATCATCCATAAAGCCAAAACCGCTGCATTGGCAACATCATGTGCGGGTCATCACGCTCACTGCCTGCCCTACGCAGCATGCAATATCTGCGGCAAGCGCAAAACTGTGTTGCGGTCTTTTTGCTTTTCATCCTCTGCCAAATCCTCCCATCCGACCAACGAAGGATGCAGTTTGCGTGCGTCATCACGCACCTCGCCATATTGCCAGCCATTCAGGTAACGGTGTGCAGCCCAGCGTGCGTGCTCGGCCATGGCCAACTGCTCAATTTCCTCTGTACTGAAACGCAGATCAGCCGGCTTTTGATCGACGCCGTGTTTATGGGTCAGCAGCAATTTGTAGATGATGTGGTCTGCTTGGGCGCGGTTGGCGTCTTTGGCATCTTCTGAAAGATCATCCCAGCTGGTTTGGTAAGCACTGCTTTCTGATGCGGATCCGCTGATCTGCCGCAGATAGTCGTTATGCATGGCGCGTGCCCAATCATCCTGGCGCTCGCCTGTAATCAGTTCATACTTGCAGAAATCGTCGTAGTCACCAAAGAAATGCAAGCGGGTGCTGGCGCGACCGCTTAACAAACCGGCCATGGCTTTGCCACCGGCATTGAGCACGAATATCGGGAAGTCTTGTTGTGCAGAAGCATTCAGCAGTTCAGCCGCAGCCCGCAAGTTGGTGCACTCCTCATCGCTGGCGCAAATAACGATGATTTGCCCATGTACTGGCTGTGACGCAAGATATGGCTGCATCACTTGGGCGTAGCACCCTTGGTCTTCAAAAAATTGCAAGGGCGCAATGTGGCCAATTTGCGGATAACGGTCATGGAAACGGGCTGCTTTGGTAGCCATATCACGCGCAAAAATATGCCAATGGCTACTCTGACCGGGTAACAGATGGAACACGCGCATAGCCTGAATCAGCAACGCCTGCGCGGCAGCATCAAAGCCAAACAGCAAAAATCGCACCTCTGCCCGAGGATGCTGGAGTTTGTTCTCCAGCATCTGGGGCAAACGATGGAAAAAATGGCGCGCAATCACTTTGTGCAAATTGAAAAAACGCACATCCACGCTCGCATGGATATGGGCATGTCCGTGCTGTTCAAAAATTTCCACCAAGCGTGGAGCTTCCAAATGCACAAAGCATTGCAGCAGATTTTCCGGTTTTTTCTTGGCGTATAGATCAATCAGTTTGCCTGCTACCTGAATCCCTGTTTGCTTGTCGTCACCCAAGCAAATCACCGTGCGCGCCTTTAACGCACCGGCTGTTTGCAAGGTTTCTTCATCTGTTGCGCTACCCGTCACGATCGCATGTCCATCACGGCGCAAAGACGGCAAGTTTTTATGGTCAGCCTTTTGTTCAATGGCTACAGCCGTTCGTCCTGTTTGGGCCTGGTAGTCTTTCAAAATACGGCTGCCTTTATTGCCAACACCCACAACAATCAGATGCCCTTTTTTGTATGCAATGCGCAGATGCGTGTATTGCTCATAAAATACCTTCTCGACGATTTTGAACAATGCGCGCAGCAAAAGGATGATCACCAGCACCTTCACGATGATGAGCGCTAAAGGAATATCTGCCCGCTCTACCGCGGGCGAGACGGGATCATTGCCCATCAAGATTTTGATCAAACGGAAGATGCGATCAGGCAGATAACGCAACGTACTCGTTTCGGGATACAGCTGAGACAGCCCCACCCAAGACAGCACCAGTACGCTGACAACCAGCACAATCCAAAACAGGCTTTTGGTTTTGGGAGAAATTTTCATGGCCGTGTATAGGTGGTGATGCCTTAGTGAGATTTGCCGCTCGTCTGTTCTGCTTGTGCAAGCATCGCTTCCGTCTGCTGTTTCAGCTTGGCATCACCGATGCCAGCCAGTTGCAGGCGAGTCAGCCGCATCAGTTCGGCACTCAGTGCGCCAGCCCCCGGCTGGCGGCTGAAATACTCGGCCAACCCTGCACGAGCCAGAGGATGGTAGAAATAAGCAGACAGCAATTGCAGGTTGTCGTCGTTTTCTACCGGCAGCAAGCGCTCAATCGCTTGTATGACGGTTGTTTGCGAGTTGGGCGCAATGGGCCGTGTGTAAATATCCTGAAAATACCAGGTAGAGAATTGCTTTTTGCCGTCGTAGTTGTTGATCGCGCCCGTTTGCGCATCGTACTTGCGGCCATAAAAGGTTTCCAGGTCTGTGGCCAACTGTTCAGGGTTGAGTTTTTGCCCGCCCGGAACCTGCCAGATTTGCGCCTGATAGCCCTCTGGCAGCTTCTGCACTGTGGCAATGCGGCTATCGGCATCAAGCAATTGCATGCTGTTGTACAGCCCTGCGGCAAATGGCAAAGAAATCAGATTGCCGCTGGCGGTGTCAATGACTTTGATGGAAGGAGCCAAGTTGGCATCCGTGCTGTCTTGCAGGAAAAGCTTGCTGCTGTCAACTGAAAATTGCAGCAGTTTTGTGTCTGTGAACACAGGAATGACCTGCCCATAAGGCTGTCCCGTCGCGGTATGCCACAAGCGCATGCGTTTGACATTTTCAGAGGCCAGCAAAATCTGCCCGTCTGGGCTGAAGCGCAAAATAGGCGCCGCAACAGTCGGCACGCTGAATTGTTTTTTGTGCTTGGCAAGGTCATAAACATCTGCCTGCCCTGCACTGTTGCTTACTGCCAACCAACGCCCATCGGGGCTAAAAATGCCACTGGTGAGGTCTTCTTTGCCTTCCAGTACCGTTTTTTTGCCAGCCAGTTCAGTCAGCTTCCAGCCCTGTTTGCCCGCCATCAGCACAAACTTGAAGCCGTCATCCGTGATGAAGTTTCCAAGCGAGCCCTCTTGGTTGTAGCGCATGACTTCTGCGCCATCACGAATATTCCAGATAGCGAAGCTGTTATCGCCTGTTCGCGCAAGAAAGCGGGCGTTATCCTTGTCAAAAATGATGCGGCGGGCCTGTGTTTGAACAGGCTTGCCAACAGACTGGGCTGTTTTCGTATCGTAGAAAGATACGGTTTTTTGTGGCGATACGGCCATGAGCAACCCATTGTCCAAAACGCGAAAATAATCGGCCGCCTCAGCAAGAGTGATGAAATTTTTCTGATTGGCGCCCGTTTCAACATTGACTTTTGCAATGGTTTTGCCATCGGCTTGCAGTGCAAGCAAGTGGGTACCTGTTGCATCAGCCAGTAGCTGCTTGACACTGGGCGCAAAATATTGCTCGCTGATCAGCAAATTCCTGCTGCCCAGATTCTGCAAATACGTTTGCCTGTTCAACACCGCCAACCGTTGGGTTTGGGCTGGCGAAATATCTGGAGAGTTTTCCTGA
>JAGOGU010000252.1 GCA_017996515.1 Allobrachymonas sp. | reverse complement strand
CCGGGATCAGCCCCAGCTGCACGAGGATGCTGGTGCGCGGGTGGCTCATGCCGTCCAGAAAATAGCGTGCCGCCAGCGAACACACAAACAGCCCCGCCCCCGGTGCGATGAACAGGATGTAGGCCCGTGCGCCTTGGGCGATATCGGGCGCGCTGCCGATGAGCTGCGGCACCCAGGCCGCCGCCAGCGTCACCACGACGGTGAGCGCACCGAGGATGGCCGTGAGCCACACCCCCTGCTGAAAACTGCGGCGAATGCGCAGCCGGTCGCCCGCGCCTTGGTGCCTGGCAATCTGCGTGGTGATAACGAGCGCAATGCCGATCATGAACAGGTAGATCAGCACGAAAATCTGCGTCCCCAAAGCCACCGAGGCCAGCACGGCCGGCGGCTCGCGCCCGGCCATGACCGTATCCACCACGGGCAGCACGTGCGACAGCAACTGCGTGAAGATCAGCGGAATAGCCAGCGTCACGGTTTTTTTCAGTTCAGAGAAGATGGTGGTGCGGCTCATGAATCAAGGGTGGTTTGCAAAAAACACGGGGCAGATCAGCACGGGCAGGAGCAGGGCTTGAAAGGGCGATAAAACGGGATGCATCCTTTGCCAGAAAAATTCTGCGCTTTCTGCGTTTGTTTTGCAGGCGCTGTGTTTTACGCGGACGCGGATGCAGCGATTGTCGCCGTGTTGTGTAGGGTATTTGCGTATGGAAATTTCTTATCACTACCCTGCCCCGGCTCTTTTGGGGCTGAACACCATCAGCGCAACCAATATGGAACGGGCTTATGTGGCATGCCTGTTGCACTACCCGGATGCCAGGCACCGCTGCACAAAGGTCGCGATGTGCGCAGCGACTTCTTCCGGGTGCGTCAGCGGCCAATGGTGGGTGCGTTGGGGCGCAGTGATCACCTGGCCGTGGGGCGCAGCCGCAGCAAAACGATTAGCCTGTAAATGCAGCTGATCCAGCTGCCCGCCCAGCACCAGAACCGGGCAATGCACGCGTTGCAACTGGCGCGATCCGCAATGCTGCATCACTTGCGTCCAGGCCTCTTGCACGGCACCAAACGATTCGCCCCGCGCCTGCACAGCGGCCCACACTCGCGCATCGGCCATGCGGCCCAGCGTGTGCTCGTGCAGCTGCTGCACGCGCTGCGGGCCGGCCATTTCCCATAACTGCGCCACGGCGCGATAGATGAAGGCACCTGGCCCGCCGGGTTCGGTGGCACTGCCGATCAGAATCAGCCCGGCGAGTTGATCGGGGTGGCGCTCGGCATAGCTCATGGCCACAAAACCGCCCAGCGAATGTCCGCCAAGAATCACCGGCTGCTGGCGCGCTTGTGCTTGGCGCACCAGCGCATGGATGGCGTGCACAGCCGCATCCAGCGAGAACGGTTGATTAGCATGTACGCCGTGGCCGGGCAAATCGGGCGCAGCGATTTCAGCCACATCGGCCAGCAAATCGCGGTACAGCGCCCACTGATCGCCATTGAGGCACGTGCCGTGCAACAGGATGAGAAGCGGTTTGTGGTTCATGGCGCCAGTGTGCCATGCCATTGGGCTGACGCAACAGAAACAGGGCTGCTGCAAAAACGCCAAAGCAGGCAGAAAGCGCAGAGGCCATCAAACATGCTCTGCGCTTTTTGTATGCGCCGCCCCTGCCCTAAGCGGCGCAGCACGGCAACCGCGCTTACCCCAAATGCCCGCTCACCAAGCCCGCCAGCTTGAACATGCCCACGCTGTCGGCGCCGAGGATGGGGCGCAGTTTGTCGTCGGCGACGATGGTGCGCTTGTCTTTCGGGTCTTGCAGGTTGTGGGCCTTGATGTAGTCCCACAGTTTTTTCATCACCTCGCCGCGGCCAAAGGGGCCGTCGCCGATGACGGCGGCAAGTTGCGGGCTGGGTTTGAGAGTGCCGGCACGCGGGGTTTTTTCGGCCTTGGGGGTGGCGGCTTTTTTGGTCGCGGCTTTGGTGGCTTTTTTGGCGGCAGCGCCTGCTGGACGTGCGCGAGCAGCTACTGATTTGGTAGCGGCCGTCTTGCGCGGCGGGTATTGCCGCCCGCCTTCGCGCGGCTCGAACTCGAAGATCACCTTGCCTTCATCGGCGCTCCAGGCCAGCCGCGCCTTGAAGGTGCGGCGTGTGCGGTTGCTGACGAACTTGTCCAGCACGTCGGTTTTGCCCTCTTGCAGCAGCTTGTGCATTTGCTCGGGCTCCACGGGCTGTTGCAGGATGATCTGGCCGCTTTTGAAGTCGCAGCTGGGCGCAGCCTGCGCCTCGGTGGGCACGGATTTTTCGCACACATAGCTTTTGCCAAAGGCTTTGACGGGCGCGCCGCACTTGGGGCACGGGCCCAGGTTGGGCTGGGCAGACAAATCCACAATTTCGCCCGTTTGCTCGGCGCGGGCGTCGTCGCCAAAGTCAAACTCCAGCTTGAACTGGCCGCTGGCTTCGTCTTTGACCAGGGTGAGTTCGGCCACGAAGGGCCAGCCGGCCTTGCTGCGAAAGCCCTCCAGCGGGCCGATGCGGG
>JAGOGU010000251.1 GCA_017996515.1 Allobrachymonas sp. | reverse complement strand
ATCCATGCCGGCAGGTAGGAAACAACGTGAGATCGTGCATGCGCAAAAAAAACCGGCCACGAATGGGCCGGTCTTGTTGCAGATCGGTCGTCTTGACGCCGGCTGCAGCGGGGCGCAGTGCCTTATTTGACGTGCTTGCCGATCAGGCCGGCCATCTCGAACATCGAGACCTGCGGCTTGCCGAAGACTTCCTTGAGCTTGGCGTCGGCATTGATCATGCGCTTGTTGGCGGCGTCCTGCAGGTTGTTGGCCTTGATATAGACCCACAGCTTGCTGATGATCTCCGTGCGTGGCAGCGGCGCGGCACCGACCACGGCAGCCAGGGCGGGGCTGGGGGTGAGGGGTTTCATGAAGGCGGGGTTGGGCGTGCGCTTCTTTGCCGGGGCTGCGGGAGCGGTCTTAGCAGTTGCCATGTTGTGTTGTCCTCTTGGAAATGAATAAGCAATGCCAGCGAGGAGCGGTTGCCCCACTGGATGGCGCGATGCTACTGGGAAAAAATTGCCGTTCCAAGGGGAAGCGTTTCTTTTTTGCCTCGATTTGTTGCGCCTTGGCGGTATTGAGCACGGTCGATAATTGTCTTTTGCCCGCTGTAACCACTTCTACATTTTCAGAAAGGCCACCTCTCATGAGCACTCCTGCGGCTTTTAGCACCTGCGACCAGTGTGATCTGCACAAGGGCGACGACGGTGGCGGTTTTCGCGTGCTGCCGCCCGTATTTCAATGCTTTGGCGCCGTGGCGGCCTTCAGTGGGCCGGTCAGCACCGTCAAGTGCTTCGAGGACAACACCCGGGTCAAGGCGGCCGTGGACAGCCCGGGCCAGGGCCGCGTGCTGGTGGTGGATGGTGGCGCCTCGCTGCGCCGCGCCCTGGTGGGCGGCAACCTCGCAGCCAGCGCGGCGCGCAACGGCTGGGCTGGCATCGTCGTCAACGGCTGCGTGCGCGACGTGGCCGAGCTGAATGCCGAGCAGGTTGGCATACGCGCCCTGGCACTCATGCCCCTGCCTACCGAAAAGCGCGGCGAAGGCCAGGCCGATGTGGCGGTGCAAATCCAGGGCGTGTGGGTGCGCCCCGGCGACTGGCTGTATGCCGACGCCGACGGCATCGTGGTGAGCGCGCACCCGCTTTGAACGCGGAGCCGTATCAGCGCCCCACGCGCAGCGCCAGCCGCGAGGGCAGGGTGGCCAGCACCACGCTGGCCAGGGCCAGGCCAAAGGCCAGCAGTTGCACGGGCGTGAATCGTTCGCCCAGCACCAGCACGCCCACCAGCGCCGCGCTGACCGGCAGCAGCACCGTGAACACGCCGCCCTGTGCTGCGGGCACGGCGCGCAGGCCGGTCATCCACAGCCACACCGTCCACATGCATGCGGCCAGGGCGTAGAACAGCAGCAGCAGCCAAATGCCCCACGGAACGGCGCCGAAGTTGAAGCCCCAGGCAAAGTACAGCCCAAACGGCGTGGCCAGCACAAAGCCCCAGAGGTTGATGAGCGAGGTGATGCGCTTGGCGCCCAGGGCGCCGGTGAGTTTCTTGCCGATCACTGAATACGCGCCTTCGCACACGGAGGCACACAGCAGCAGGGCATAGCCCAGCCATTGCAAACTTTGGGTGTTTTCGTGCCCTGGCGCTGATCCATGAAGTGCTGAATGCTCTTGTTTAGATAGTGAAAAAAGCGCAATGCCGATGACTGCGCAGGCGACGGCGACCCAGGTTCGCGCAGGTATGCGTTCGCGCAGGAACAGCCAGCTCATCACCGCCACGCAGGCCGGGATGCTGGCCATGATCACCCCGGCCGACGTGGCGCTGGTCAGGCTGACGCCGTAGATCATGCAGATGGTGAACAAGAAATTGCCCAGCAGCGACTGCAGAAACAGCAGGCCGCGAGTCTGCGGCGTCAGGGGCGGCTCGTCGGCAGGCTTCTTGAGCCAGGCCAGCATGGCCAGGGCGCCAATGCCAAAACGCATCCAGGCCAGCAGCAGTACCGGGAATGCCGCTGCCAGGGGTTTGGACAATGCCACGTAGCTGCCCACCAGCGACATGCTGAGTGCGAGGCACAAGTAGGCGATGGGGCGGCTGGGGACGGTCACTGGAATGGGCTGCGGCATAAAGACCCGCATCATGCACAACGGCAGCCATGGCGCAGGCAATCAAGGTCGCTGATAGCCGGTCTTGCATCGTTCCGAAATTTCACATTGCAAAAGTGAGATTTCTTATGATGAGTGAATTCGTTTGCTGCGGTGCGGAAAATTTTCTCAATATGAGAAGTTGAATTTCGCATTGAGATATTCAGCACGTATCATGTTGATTTATAAAATAAAAATTTATCTCTTATATAAGACATAAGAGCTTGTTTTGGTCTTATAGAAGACTTACAGTTATGTCCAAGGGCTTCACATCGATGCCCGCCGATTCCTCAAGCTTTTTTTGGAGAGCAACCATGTCGAACTCGCTGAACTCGCAACTGAGCCGTGAACAACAAATCGCCGCCCTGGAGAAGGACTGGGCCACCAACCCGCGCTGGAAGGGT
>JAGOGU010000250.1 GCA_017996515.1 Allobrachymonas sp. | reverse complement strand
CGGCGATGGGCCGCGTTGCAGCCTCCGCCCGGCCCGCCATGCAAAAACACGGCCGGTTTACCCGCAGGGTTGCCCACCAGTTCCCAATAGATTTGATGCCCGTCGCCCGTATCCATCATGCCAGTTTGGAACGGCTCGATTTCCGGATAAAACCCGCGCTTGCTTGCGGCAATGTCTTGGCGGCTGGTGTTGTGATGAAAGATAGGCATGATTCTCAAAAAAATGAACAAGACATGGATGCGCTGGACACACTGCCTATAGCCTGATGGGCCTGATGGGCCTGATGGCGCTCCCGTCTTGATGATTGAACAATGACGACGTTGTTAATGACGGATAGGTGATGACAAACAGGCTTACACCATGCGCGCCAGCAGTGCACCCGCATGACGCGCCTCCAGCGGCAACCACACTTTCAGCGGGCTGCCATTGGCAATTTGTATATTCTGCCCATCGGCATTTTGCATGGCCTGCAAGGTCACGATCTGGTTGCCTGTGGGGTGGATGATTTCGATGCGGTCGCCAACGGCAAAGCGGTTTTTCACCTCTACCTGCAACCAGCCATCGCGTGCTTCGGTTTTGCTGACTTCGCCCACGAACTGGCTGCGCTGCGTTTGCGAACTGCCGGTTTCGTAGTTCTGGTAGGTGTTGGCCGGGCGACGCTCCAGAAAGCCTGCGGTATAGCCTCGGTTGCTCAACCCTTCCAGCTCGGTAATCAACTCGGGGTTGAATGGTCGGCCTGCCACGGCGTCGTCGATGGCGCAGCGGTAAATCTGCGCCGTGCGGCTGACGTAATACAAGCTCTTGGTGCGCCCTTCGATCTTGAGCGAATCCACACCGATCCGGGTCAAACGCTCCACATACTCCACGGCGCGCAAATCCTTGCTGTTCATGATGTAGGTGCCGTGCTCGTCTTCCATGATGGGCATCAACTCGCCCGGGCGACCAATTTCTTCGATCAGGTACACCTTGTCGGCCAGCGGGTGGCGCACGCCATCGCCTGTGGCGGATGGCTCGCGGCTGCTGGCGGCAAAGTCTTTTTCGGCGCGTTCGCGCTCGGCCTCGAAATTGAAATCTTTTTCGAGCTTGCTGCCGATGGCATCGCCCGTGTTGCAGTCCACATCCGCCTCGTGCGTGGCGTAATTCCAGCGACAGGCATTGGTGCAGGTGCCCTGATTGGGGTCGCGCCGATTGAAGTAGCCGCTGAGCAGGCAACGCCCGCTGTAGGCAATGCACAGCGCACCGTGCACGAACACTTCCAGCTCCATATCGGGGCATTCCTGCCGGATTTTTTCCACTTCGTCCAGGCTCAACTCGCGCGAAAGAATGATGCGCGCAACGCCCACGCTTTGCCAGAATTTGACGGCCGCATAGTTCACCGTATTGGCCTGTACCGACAGATGGATAGGCATTTCGGGCCATTTTTCGCGCACCATCATGATGAGGCCGGGGTCGGCCATGATGAGGGCATCGGGCCGCATGGCAATAACTGGCTCGATATCGCGCATATAGGTGCGCACCTTGTCGTTATGCGGCAGCAGATTGCTGGTGACAAACAGCTTTTTGCCGCGCTGGTGCGCTTCTGTAATGCCCTGCTGCAATTGCTCCAGCCTGAATTCGTTGTTGCGTGCCCGCAGGCTGTAGCGCGGCTGGCCGGCATAGACGGCATCGGCGCCGTAATCGTAGGCGGCGCGCATTTTTTCAAGGCTGCCGGCGGGTAAAAGAAGTTCGGGGGCTTTCATCATGATGCGTTACGAAATGAAGAGTGAAATTTTGGAATCAATATCTGGTTTTGCGTCTGGTTTTACGGCAAGCCCATCAGGTATGGGGGCACGCGTTGCTGAGTTTGTTGGATGTCACGGCTGCAAGGCTTTGCGCAGCGCCTGTGCAGCATCTTGCAACGCCTGCTGCGCCTCGGGCATGATGCGACCCAGCTTGATGAATTCATGCACCACGCCATGGTACAGCTCCACCTCCACCGCCACACCCGCCGCGCGCAGCTTGTCTGCCCACAGCAGGCTGTCATCCACAATGGGATCGCATTCTGCCAGCCCCAGCCACAAAGGCGCAACGCCTGACACATCGTCGGCATGCAGCGGCGCAAACCGCCAGTCGGCAAAATCGGCGGCATTGCGCACGCAACTATGAAACATCCACTGGATTTGCGCCTCGGTCAGCAAAAAACCGTTGCCATACAGGGTGCGCGAAGGCGTCAAGGGCGCTGCCTGCATGCCCGGGTAAAACAGCAACTGCAAACGCAGTAGCAGACCTTGCTGTGCCGCCCGTACCGCACAGGCTGCCGCCAAGGTACCACCGGCACTATCCCCACCTACCGCCATGCGGCTGGCATCCAGCCCCCACGTGGATGCATGCTGCGCCAGCCACTGCACGCTGTCCCAGCAGCCATCAAAGGCGGCGGGAAATTTATGTTCGGGCGCCAGCCGATAGTCCACCGAAACCACGGCGCAACCACTGGCATGGCACAACCTGCGGCAAAGCACATCGTGCGTATCGATACTGCCCACGACAA
>JAGOGU010000249.1 GCA_017996515.1 Allobrachymonas sp. | reverse complement strand
GGCCATGACGGCGGCCGAAACCGGCCACTTGGTATTCGGCACCCTGCACACATCGAGTGCGGCCAAAACCGTGGACCGGATCATCGACGTCTTTCCGGCGGAAGAAAAAGAAATGGTGCGCGCCATGTTGTCTGAATCGCTGGTGGCCGTTATTTCGCAAACCCTGTGCAAAACCAAAGACGGCCAAGGCCGTGTGGCGGCGCACGAGATCATGCTGGGCACGCCCGCGATTCGCAACCTGATTCGCGAGGCCAAGGTGGCGCAGATGTATTCCACCATCCAAACCAGCAACAACGTGGGCATGCAGACGCTGGACCAAAACCTCACCGAGCTGGTCAAGCGCAATGTGATCGCGGTGGGCGAGGCCCGCGCCAAAGCCAAAATTCCGGAAAATTTCCCCGGCTAAAAATCCGGTTCATCGCATCTCGTTTATCCACGCAATCGTCTTGTTATCGGAAGGATCAGCATGAATCGTGACCAGGCCAGCCAGTTCATTCAAGAACTGCTCAAACTCATGGTCAACCGCAATGGCAGTGACCTGTTCATCACGGCCGAGTTTCCACCCGCCATCAAGGTGGACGGCAAAGTCAACAAAGTTTCGGCTCAGCCCCTGTCTGCTGCGCATACGCTGGCGCTGGTGCGTTCCATCATGAACGATCGACAGATGTCCGAATTCGAAGCCACCAAGGAGTGCAACTTTGCCGTGGCACCGCCGGGCATTGGGCGCTTCCGTGTCAATGCGTTCATGCAAATGGGTAAAGTGGGTATGGTGATGCGGGTGATTCCGCAAAAAATCCCCACCATCGATGAGTTGAAGCTGCCGCAAATCCTCAAAGACATTGCCATGACCAAACGCGGTCTGGTGATTCTGGTGGGGGCAACCGGTTCTGGTAAATCGACCACGTTGGCCTCCATGGTCGATTGGCGCAACGAAAATTCCTTTGGCCACATCATCACGGTAGAAGACCCGGTGGAGTTCGTGCACCCGCACAAAAACTGCATCGTCACCCAGCGCGAAGTGGGCCTGGATACCGACGGTTGGGAAATCGCGCTGAAAAACACCCTGCGCCAAGCGCCCGATGTGATTCTGATGGGTGAGATTCGCGACCGCGAAACCATGGAACACGCCGTGGCCTTTGCCGAAACCGGGCACTTGTGTTTGGCGACATTGCACGCCAACAGTGCCAACCAGGCGCTGGACCGGATCATCAACTTCTTCCCTGACGAGCGGCGCGCGCAGTTGCTCATGGATTTGTCACTCAACCTCAAAGGCATGATCTCGCAACGTCTGCTGCCGCGCGAAAACTCCAAGGGCCGCGTCGCCATGATGGAAATCATGATCAACTCGCCGCTGATTGCCGACTTGATCTTCAAGGGTGAAGTGGGCGAAATCAAGGAAGTGATGAAACGCAGCCGTGATATCGGCATGCAGACTTTCGACCAAGCGTTGTTTGACGCTTTTGAAGAAAGCGCCATCTCTTACGAAGATGCCTTGCGCAACGCCGATTCGCAAAACGACCTGCGCCTGCAGATCAAGCTGCATTCAAAACGTGCTGCCACCACCGACTTGGCGGCGGGCACGGAGCATTTGGCGGTGATGTAAAAGCTCCACGCCGGTTCTGCGCTTTCAACGCTGCTACGGTATGGACGCCCCGGTTGTTCGGGTGCTGATTCGTTCTTGGCAGTGTGCAGGCAGAAGGAGTAGCTCTACACACGGATGCGGCGGATTGTTGGTACGTTTAAAATCGACTCTTGTTTCGAACGGAGGTGTGTGATGGATCCTGTATTGAACGATGAGGTATCAAAAGACTCTCGGAATATCGCCGTGATGGGCTGGGTCGGCTCTATTTTTTTCGGATTTATCCCGGGGCTGATTATTTATCTCGTAAAAGAAAATGATGCCTATGTAAAAGATCAAGCCAAAGAAATGCTGAACTGGGGCATCACATCGGCAATTGGCTGGGTTGTCAGTGCCATCCTCACGATGGTGGTGATCGGTGTTTTTGGATTTTTTGCCATTGCTATTTGCCATGTGGTGTTTTGCATCATGGGTGCAGTGGCTGCGTCCAATGGCAAGGGATTTAAGGTGCCGTTTACTTTGCGGCTGCTGAAATAAACCTCACAGTGATTCTTGGAAATGGCAGAACCTCGTTCTGCCATTTTTGTTTGCACCATGGCCTTGACATATGAGTAACAGCATTCGACTGATCGCCGAAAAAACATACGCCGCCACAGCACCCAAGCGGCTTGCCTTTTTGGGGCTGGGGGTGATGGGCGCCCCCATGGCGACGCATTTGTTGCGCGCCGGGCATCAGGTAACGGTTTACAACCGCACGGCGGCCAAGGCGCAGGCTTGGGCGCAGCAATATGGTGGCCGGTTTGCCGCTACGCCGTGTGAAGCCGCAAGCGGTGCCGACGTGGTTTTTTGCTGCGTCGGCAATGACGACGATTTGCGCAGCGTGGTGCTGGGCGAGCAAGGCGCATTGGCAGGCATGACTGAGGGAGCCGTGCTGGTGGATCACACCACGGCATCGGCCACGGTGGC
>JAGOGU010000248.1 GCA_017996515.1 Allobrachymonas sp. | reverse complement strand
GTGATACCCAGTGCATCCAACCGCTCTTTCAGGTTGGTGCCGATAAAGGCGCTGTTGACGGTTTTGGTGATGACCGGCTCATCGCCTTGCGGCTGCACCTGTGCGCAGAACTGGAACCCACTATTGCTGGCATGCAACGGCGAGTGCGGGTTTTGCGAGCTGTGGCGCACATGAAAAATCGGCAAACCCCACGCTCGCCATGCCGCCAGCAACTGCCCGCAATGGGCTTCGGCCTCTGGATTGTTGCGGTTGCCGCCAAAAAAATCTTCTTGCACAAAACCTTGCTGTACATCAATCAACAGCAAGGCGGGCTTTGTGTTGGCGAATGATGTGCTCATATTTCTTCGATGCGCAAACAGGCAGTTGATGGGGTTGAACTATGGTGCAGTAAACACTGTGGCATTTAATTCTGCCAAGCGCTGCGGCGTGCCTACATCCGTCCAGCGGCCGGTGTACAGGCTGGCGCTGATATGCCCGTGCTGCATGGCTGCGCGCAACACCGGTGCCAAGGGAGCCACCTCGCCTTGCGGGTTGCCCGCCGCAAGGGCGCACCACGGCGTGGTGAACAGGGATTTTTTGAACAGGCCGATGGTGCTGTAGGTGTAGCGCGGCAGTTGGGTGTTGCTGTCGTTGGCCACATGCGCCGTGCCATCTTCGCCCAAGGCAAAGTCACCCGCCGGGTTGTGCGGCGGGTTGGGCACCAGCCAGATATGCGCCAACGCAGGGCTGGCGGCAAAACGGTCGTAATCGGCACGGGCAAAGGCAAAGTCGGGCGCATACACATCGCCCGCCGCCAGCCAGAACACGGCATCCAGCTGCGGCAACGCGCGGGCAATGCCGCCTGCGGTTTCGAGCGCATGGCCAAAGTCTTGCTCTTCGCGCGAGTAGCGCAGGTGCGTGGCGGGCCATGCATCGCCATGCGCGTATGAGGTGCCAAAGCGTGCGGGAATGTGTGCTCCCAACCAACCGGTATTGACCAGCACCTGCGTAAACCCTTGCGCAGCCAAGGCGCGCAAGGGCCATTCCAGCAAGGGTTTGCCATGCACCTCCAGCAGGGGCTTGGGCGTGGCATCGGTCAGCGGGCGCATGCGCTTGCCGCGGCCAGCGGCCAGCAGCATGGCTTGTGCGAGGGGAAAAGAAGGAAGGGACATGGCTGATCGCGCGACAACGGCGGCAGAGGGAAAAAGCAGCAGGCATTGTAGAAGCAGCCGTTACCATTGCCGCCCGCTATCATGCGGATGCTTACGGTTTCAATCACTATGGAGCGCGAAACATGAAGGGATGGGATGCAGACAGCTTATGCATGGTTGCATGTGCAACCAAAGCACCCTCTGGCCACAACACACAGCCGTGGCTCTTTGAAGTCAGAGAGGGCGAGATCACGATCCGCCCGAACTTCGAGAAGCGTTTGCCGGTTGTCGATGCCGATGATCGTGAGTTGTTCATCAGCTTGGGATGCGCCGCAGAAAACCTGTGCATCGCGGCATCGAAGCTGCACTATCTTTCAGAGCTGGCGGTTGCTGACGACGGCAGCATCGCCATCCGTTTGAAACGCTCGGAAACGCTTGTTGCCGATCCGCTTTTCGACCATATAGACCAGCGGCAAACCAATCGTTCCATTTATTCTGGAAAAGAAATCCCTGAAGATATATTGAGCCATATCTTGCAGAATTTTGAAAATTACCAATCCCACCATATCCATGCCTGGCCACGCACCAGCAAAACTTTCGGCATGCTCGCCCAACATGTCGCGGATGGCAATACAGTACAAATGAATGATGCTGCATTCAAAGCCGAGCTGTTGTCATGGATACGCTTCAACCGCAGCCACGCGGAGCGCACTGGCGACGGCCTGAGCTATGCAGCCCTGGAAGCACCCAGCCTACCCGCATGGATTTCCCGCCCGATTGTGAGAGCGATGCTCAACAGCCAAAAGCAGAACACGTCCGACGGCCAGAAAATCCGTTCTTCGTCACATCTGGTATTGCTCACCAGTCAGGAAAATACCCAGCCCGCCTGGGTTGAAACGGGGCGTATTTTGCAGCGCCTGTTGCTGCATTTGACGCGAGCGGGCCTTGCCCATGCCTATTTGAACCAGCCATGCGAAGTGCCCGTGCTCAACCACAAGTTGCGAGCCGAATTGCTGGGCAACGCAGAGTTTGCGCAAATTCTTTTGCGCATCGGCTATGGCAGACAGCTACCGAATTCTTTGCGCAGACCCGTGCAGGCGGTCATCCAAACTTGCGCCTAATCCGCAGAGGTACAACCGCAGGCATACACATTCGTACACGCATGCGCAAAAACCAAACAGCGCATCGTTTTTGCGTTATTTAAGCAAAGCCGACACGGCCGCAACAATGGTCATGACGAACAAGACCCAGCGGATGACTTGGGGGTTCAGCTTCAGGGACATTTTCACGCCGATCATGGAGCCGATGGTATTGCCCGCAGCCAGCGTCAACGCCACACTCCACCACACCTGCCCCTGCGTGATGAATACCGCCAAAGACACCAGGCTGAACACCAGCGTACACAACACCTTGAGCGCAT
>JAGOGU010000247.1 GCA_017996515.1 Allobrachymonas sp. | reverse complement strand
GTTCGGTAATGACCGTGTCGCCATGTTTGAGCGCGGGCACTTTGCCCATGGGGTTGATGGCCAGGTATTCGGGCGCTTTCATGCTGGTGCCGTAGTCGAGCACCACGGTGTCATACGGCAGGCCGGTTTCTTCCAGCATCCAGCGGGTTACGCGGCCGCGCGACATGGGGTGGGTGTAAAAGGTGAGTTTGGCAGTCATGGCGTAAACCTTTCAACGAACAAAGACAAAATCAAGACAAATCAAGGCAATGGCAGCGTACTACAAATTAGCATTGGGACTGTTGGGGACACCTTGCTGCCATGCGGGTTGTGCCGCTAGCACGCGGGCGTAAACGGGGCAGTCTGGCGTGTGTGCGCCGGGCAGGTAGCCGCAGCTCATCAAAAATTCGCCCACAATTTCGCCGCCCACGAATTTGAAGTGCTGTTTGAACAGTTTGACCCACGCCGCCAATTCGCGCGGGTGCTGGGCATCCAGCCAGGCTTTGAACGAGCCATATTCGGCCTGCAAGCGTTGCACTTGCTGGGCGTTGTAGATGGCGGCGTCTATCTTGCGCCGGTTGCGCACGATGCCCGCATCGGTCAGCAGGCGGGCGCGGTCGGCATCGCCATAAGCTGCAATAGAGGCGATGTTGAACCCGCTATAGGCGGCGTGGAAGGCCGCCTGCTTTTTCAGCATCAGCGTCCAGCTCAAGCCTGCCTGATTGATCTCCAACAGCAAGCGGCCAAACAGGGCGCTGTCGTCCGCCAGCGGAAAGCCGTATTGCTGGTCGTGGTAGTGCTTGTTGGGATCAGGCGTGTTGGCTGGCAGGGCATTGACGAAGGCGCAATAGCTCATGGTGTTGGGCTTTCCAGCCAAGCCATGGCTTCGATCTTGTGGCCGTCCAGATCGCGCACAAAGCAGCCGTAGTATTCGGGGCCATAGTGTGGGCGCGGGCCGGGTGCGCCGTCATCCGTGCCGCCTGCGGCCAGCGCAGCAGCGTGAAAGGCATGCACCTGCTCGGGCGTGGCGGCCATGAAGGCGATGTGCACGCCGTTGGCGGTTTGCGCGGGCTGACCATTGTGCGGCGCTTGAATCCAAAACTCGGGATAGGCGCGACCATAGGCGATGGCGGGAAAATATTCTGTGACATCCTTCACTCGGCCAATGCCGAGGGTGGCCAGCACTTTGTCGTAAAACGCGACTGCCTCTTTAAAGCGGTTGGTGCCAAGCGAAACGTGGGAGAGGATGCTGGGGTTGTCGGTCATGGAATGCTCCTTGAGGTTAGTTATGTAGGTCGGGTTTTTGAATCCGACATAGGTGAGGTTTTGATGGTGTCGTCGGATACGAGCTTCCGATCTACGAACTGTTTAGGCTCATGGGCTTGCCCCCCCTCCTGGCGGCAGGTCAAACAGACGCCGCACGGCGTTCAGGAATATTCCATAAGGACGGCCCAGGACCAGCATCATTACGGCAGCGCCCAGTACGCCCTTGAGCAGGCCGAACCCAGTGGCGCCGCTGATGGCGATGATGGCCGCGTAAATCGGCACCTGAAAGCTCAGCAGTGCCAGACTATCCCACAGCAGCCGCGAGGCGCGGCTTGGCCTGGCGCGCCGCATCAGCCAATCACGCCACAGCCCATAGGGCCATCCCACAGGCACCATCAGCGCAGCACCCAGCAGGCGCGCATGTAGCACCTCGGGCCACTCCATGCCGGCGATGAAGCGCTCGTTGAGAGTGCCCGTGGTGGTGAAAAACAGGATCAATGCCGTGGTGTCGGCCATGAACGCTCGCGGACTGAACGTATGAAGCGGTTTTTCCAACCGGGCCATGGCTTCGATCTTGTGGCCGTCCAGATCGCGCACAAAGCAGCCGTAGTATTCGGGGCCATAGTGTGGGCGCGGGCCGGGAGCGCCGTCATCCGCGCCTCCGGCGGCCAGCGCAGCAGCGTGAAAGGCATGTACCTGCTCGGGTGTGGCGGCCATGAAGGCGATGTGCACGCCGTTGGCGGTTTGTGCAGGCTGGCCGTCGTAGGGCGCCTGAATCCAGAATTCGGGATAGGCGCGGCCGTAGGCAATGGCGGGAAATTTTTCAGTGAAATCCATCACCCGGCCAATGCCGAGGTTAGCCAGCACCTTGTCGTAAAACGCGACTGCTTCCATAAAACGGTTGGTCCCAAGCGAGACATGGGAGAGGATGCTGGGGTTGTCGGTCATGGTTTTCTCCGAGAGAAAAGGAATATCAGTATAGGACTGATGGATGCCAGTTTCTGTCAGCAGCGGCATGCGTTGACATGGCTACACGCCGAGTGGAATACCTTACGCCGCAGCGGCGCAGCCACACTGCGCAAGACGTGTTTTTTGAAGACCACGCCCACGCTTGCTTCATTTGGGTGTTTTGGCGCGGCGGGTGGTGTTTTTTGTGCGTTGGGGTTGCTGGAACAAGGTTTGGTTGTGCTGCAGAGCCAAAGCAACCCAGAGCTCAAGCTGAGGCAGGGCCGTTTCGTCCAGATCTATGTAGCCGAGGTAGGTCCGGCCGCCCATCACGGTGGTGCGCACGCCGTCGTGAGTCAGGGC
>JAGOGU010000246.1 GCA_017996515.1 Allobrachymonas sp. | reverse complement strand
GGCGTTTCTGGCTTATTTCTTCACCCGCTGAACCGCTCGCACAACCTGAAGCTACTTGCTTGCAGCGCCTGTTTGACCCAACCAACCGCGTTGCTGCATATCAGCAACTAAACGATTGGCTGCACCGCGGTGTGTTTGGCTGAAGGCCACAGCGGCTTGCTGCATGGCGGGTAATTGTGGAGGGAGTGGCGTTGATGGCAGCACGGTGTTGTGCGTGCTGTTGGTGGGCAATAGCAGCGCCAGCGCTTGTTGCACGGCGTGTGCCATATCGGTGCAACGCAAAGCGGCACCGGCTGCAATGGCCTGTTCGCTGGCCTCGGCAAAGTTGAAGGTGTGCGGCCCCAGCAAAACGGGGCAGCCGCAGGCGCAGGCTTCGATCAGGTTTTGCCCGCCCAGTTTTTCGAAACTGCCGCCCATCAGAACCACGTCTGCCATGGCGTAGTACAGGGGCATTTCGCCCATGCTGTCGCCCAGCCAGATGATGGTATCTGTCGTATGTTTGTTGCCAACAGTTTCGGAAAGCAGGTGCGCCTGGCTGCGCCTGTGCACGCCCAAACCCGCTGCTTGCAGCAAGGCGGCTACGGCATCGAACCGCTGCGGATGGCGGGGCACGACCATCCATTGCACGGCCTGGCGTTGCGCGGCAGGCAGGGCTTGCAGCGCCTGTATCCACAAGGCTTCTTCGCCGTCGCGGCTGCTGGCCAACAAGGCCGTGGGGCGGGGCGGGGTTTGCTGAGCTTGCCACTGTTGGCGCAAGGCGCGGCCTTGCTGCAGCAGCTCTGCCGGGGGGGTGGCGTCGAACTTGACATTGCCGGTGATGACAACGCTTGGCGTGCCCAAGGCATGCAGGCGCTGGGCGTCGGCTGCCGTTTGGGCATAGGCCACGCTCAGGCAGCCATAGATTTGCCGCGCCAAGTTGGGCAGGCGCTGCCATTGGCGCAGGGTTTTTTCACTGAGCCGGGCATTGACCAACGCCACGGGGATGTGCAGCGCATGACAACGGGTGAGCAGCTGCGGCCATATTTCCGTTTCCAGAATCAAGCCGGCGCGAGGGCGAAAGGTGTGTAAGAAACGATCGACTGCGCCGCGCGTATCCCACGGCAGCCACACCTGCATATCGCCGTCTTGCAGCAGTTTTTGCCCTTCTTGCCAGCCGGTGGCGGTGCCATGCGTGAGCAGTACGCGTAACTGGGGTTGCGCTTGGCGCAGCGCCTGCAGCACAATGCCTGCCGCACGCGTTTCGCCCAGCGATACGGCATGCAGCCACAGCCATTGCCCCGCATGTGACTGCGCCTGTTGCTGCTCTTGCGCGGTGTAGCGCGCAAAACGCTGGTGGGTGGCGTGCAGGTACAGCGGTTCTGCCGCACCGCGCTTGCGCAGCTTGCGCTTGAGCAAGGGCTGTGCCAGCCAGAGCAGCAGGTTGTAAAGGCGAAGAATCATGGCTGCTTATCTGCGTGTGGGCGGCTGGCATTTATGCATGCTGCCGCTGCGCATCGCGTATCAACTGAAACACATGCAGGGCGTTGGCAATACCTTCCAGTTGCGGGGTGCTTGCATGCATGCCGGGCCAAGTTGCCCGAAAGGTTGTTTGATGGAAAGAGGTGTGTGTGCTGTCGAGGCTGATGGTGCCTGTGCCATTGGCATGCTCTTCCAGTGTGATGTTTGGCAGATGGCGCAGCGACAGAGACTGGATGTTTTTGCTGTTGGGGCCACTGGCGATCAGAATGCGTTCTGTTGTGAGCGCGTAGTGCGTTCTTGCGCGGCGGCGTGCATCGGTCACAAATCGACCTGCCACGATGTACAGGCCGACCAATACAAACGGGATGCCCAACAGCTTGAATAAAAGCGGGGCATCCAGTCTGATGACATTCCATTCCCAAAAGATGGCAAATCCGCACCACAGAAGTGAAAACGGTATCAGATAAGCATCCGAGCTGCGTAACATCAGGCCCTGGCGGGGGCGGCCTTGCCACAGTACCTGTTCGCCCGCGGCCAGTTGGCGTTGCAAGGCGGCGGGTAGTGCCGAAGAAGCCGATGAGGAAAAAGAGGGCCAGTCCGTCATGTCAAAGTGAAAGCGGTTGATGTTCAGTGCGCCGCTGCGCCCAGTTGTACATCGGGCTTGACCTGCTTGAGCAGAGCCACCATGCGGCTCTGGATGCGTTCCAGCGCTTCGGGCGTGTGGCCTTCAAAGCGCAGCACCAGCACGGGCGTGGTGTTGCTGGCGCGAATCAGGCCAAAGCCATCGTTCCAGTCGATGCGCAAGCCGTCTATGGTGGTGATGTGCACGTCTTCGCCCTGCATGGCTTGCGTAGCAAGCGCTTGCAGTTGGCTGCTGAGGCGGTGCGGCTCGCCTTCGGCGCAGGCCACGTTGAGTTCGGGCGTGGAAAAGCTGGTGGGCAGGGCGTTGAGTACGGCAGAAGGGTCGGGGTGGCGGCTTAAGATTTCGAGCAGGCGCGCGCCGGCGTAGGTGCCGTCGTCAAAGCCGAACCAGCGTTCCTGGAAGAAGATGTGGCCGCTCATTTCGCCGCCCAGCGGAGAGTTCACTTCTTTCATCTTCGC
>JAGOGU010000245.1 GCA_017996515.1 Allobrachymonas sp. | reverse complement strand
GGCCTGCTTGAGGAAGCCGATGATCTGTTCCTCGGTGAATCTGCTCTTCTTCATGTCCGTCATTCTCCTGGTGGTTGACGGACTTCACTAACTTCAGCCTGGTACGGCTGGTGGGGGGCAGGTCACATCTATCAGCCGCACCACCGAAGTGGCGAGGCGGAAAGTCTCGGGTCGCACCCACCATGACTTCTTACGCCGGCTTTTTGCCTCTCGCCGTTGAGGAGGCTTTAGAACATCTTTCACGATGGTTCTCCTTGGTTACACCAAACAACACACACGGGATGTGTATGCCGTGGCTGTCGCCCGTAACCAAACAGAGCAAAACGGCGAGTCAACCCTCTCACTTCCAGATGCCTGCCCGGGGTCGCCGGGGCAGGCTCGCACGCCTTTCTCCAGATCTACGTAGCATCACATAGCGGCGAAGAACGGATGTGGACTTGCGAGTGATTAGAACCTTACGATTCCACAGGACGCCTGAACGTCCCACAAAGTCGACAGTTATCTCTGTTAGCCTCAAGTACATTATAGCCGAAAAAGTTCGCTGAAATTAATATATATTTCGCTGTTAGCGAAATGCAGGATCAAGGAAACATACAGGTTGTAGACAGCCGCAAGCGGTGAAGCTGGTTTGTCGCGTCAAGCCACACGCGGTTTGACCAAGGCCGCCGCCTGCTTGGCGTGCTGGCGGGCGGTGTCCAAGTCTTTGTCCCAAGCCAGGGCAACGCCCATGCGGCGTTTGGTAAAGCTCTCGGGTTTGCCAAACAGGCGCAGGTCGGTTTGCGGCACGGCCAAAGCGTCGGCCACGCCGTCAAACACAATGCCTTGTGCATCCACGCCGCCATAGATCACGGCGCTGGCGCCGGGGCTTTTGAGTGCGGTGCTTACCGGCAGCCCCAAGATGGCGCGGGCGTGCAGTTCAAATTCGTTTTGCCATTGCGTAATCAGGGTGACCATGCCGGTATCGTGCGGGCGCGGGCTGACTTCGCTGAACCATACTTTTTCGCCCTTGACGAACAGTTCCACACCGTACAGGCCCAGCCCGGCGGGCTGGCCATCTGGCCCTTGTCCCAGGTTGTTCGTAACGGCGCGGGCAATGCGTTCGGCTTCGGCCAGTGCGGCCGCTGGCATGGGGTGGGGTTGCCAGCTTTCCACATAGTCGCCTTCTATTTGGCGGTGGCCAATGGGCGCGCAAAAATGGGTGTCGATTGCGCCTTGGGCATTGCGGGCGCGCACGGTCAGCAGGGTGATTTCGTAATCGAAGTCGATAAAGCCTTCCACGATGACGCGGCCATGCGCCACGCGGCCGCCTTGCATGGCGTAGTCCCAAGCGGCAGCTACATCGGCGGGAGAGTTGATTTTGCTTTGGCCTTTACCGCTGCTGCTCATCACGGGTTTGACGACGCAAGGGTAGCCAATGCCAGGCTGCCCGTCGGTGCCGTCAATAGCGGCCTGCAATTCGGCCAGCGAATCGCAGAAGCGATACGGGCTGGTGGGCAGATTCAGGGTTTCAGCCGCCAGGCGGCGAATGCCTTCGCGGTTCATGGTTAGGCGGGTGGCGCGGGCTGTGGGGACTACACGCACAGTGCCTGCGGCCTCCAGCTTTTCGAGCACATCGGTTGCGATGGCTTCGATTTCGGGCACGACGAGCATGGGCTTTTCGGCATCAATCAGGCTTTGCAACTGTGCGGCATCGCTCATGGTGATGGTGCGCGCGTGGTGCGCCACCTGTTGGCCGGGCGCGTTGGCGTAGCGATCAACGGCAATGGTTTCTACCCCCAGGCGTTGCAAGGCGATGAGGACTTCTTTGCCCAGCTCGCCGCTGCCCAGCAGCATGACACGGGTGGCAGAAGGCGACAGGGGGGTTCCAAGGGTAGGCATGGCTGTTCTCTTCAGAAAAGAAATGAAAAATGCTTGTGCTATTTTATCGAGTGTGATGTTCTGGCATGTTGAGAGATATCGGCTGTTGCCGCCGTGTGCGGCTGCGCTTGCGTGCCTTGTTCAGGCAAGGCAAGGTGCAGTTTTTCGCGAAGCAAGCAGTCGAGTTTTAGCGGCAGATAAAGCACTTTGTTTGGATGAGTAAAAACGATCCGGCATCATTGCGCCAAAAGCTTCTAACAGCGCTTATTTTTCAAAAAATGCACAAGGTCAAAATGCTTGTTCGTCGCGTGGATGCTGTCTTCAAACGGAGTTTTCTCTTCCTATAATGATTCGAACTGTTGCGTGCACGCGGGCCGGTTTGCTTGGCTTGTGCATGTTGTGCAGTCGTTTCTTTTTGCCATTGATGGCCCATCCATTTATTGATAAGGAAGCACCTACCATGGAACAAACATCTCGTGTTTTGCACCCATTGTTTCGTGAAAAAATCATGTCTGCCCAGCAGGCGGCACAGTGGATTCAAGATGGCATGACACTGGGCGTGAGTGGTTTTACTGGCGCAGGTTACCCCAAAGCGCTGCCAACCGCCATTGCTGAAAAAGCCAAGGCGGAGCACGCTGCTGGCAAGCCGTTTGCCGTGCGCATCATTACAGGTGCTTCTACCGCCCCCGAATGTGACGGCGTATTGGCGGAAG
>JAGOGU010000047.1 GCA_017996515.1 Allobrachymonas sp. | reverse complement strand
GCGTGGCCGCCGCCTCAGAAGCCGACCTCGCCAGCGTAGAGGGCATCTCTGCCGAACTGGCCGCGCAGATTTATCGGGCATTGCATTGATGCTTCAACCATCAGCCTCTGCCTCGATACTCATCCTCGGGGGGTGATCGGCAGTCTGGTTTCAAAGAGTTTTTCCTCACTTTTCAACGGCTACGTCCTCCCCCCATGAACGCTCCTGTCTCCCCACCCACACCCGCCGAGATGGCTGCCCGCGCCCATCAAGCGCTGGCGGCACCCAACGGGCACGTTCCTTCTCCATGCATTCGGCGATGCAAATTGGATTCGACGGCGCCATACTGCATGGGCTGCTGGCGCAGCATGCAAGAAATCACCGCTTGGTCACAACTCGACGATGCTGCCAAACGGCAGGTATGGCGCGCCATCGCCGCACGCAGCCGCGCATGAGCCTTTGCGATCGCTCCATTCCCCAGCATGACACGCCCTTCTAGCCACAACCACCTGCGTTGCATCTTTTCGTGGCGCATTCCAAGCAACCACGCCCTCTATTTACGACAGACAACATGCCTTCGGCCCGACATTCATGCCACAATGCGAATCTGATATTGCCAAGCTGACTGACATCTTTCTTGTCCCGTTCATGGCTCGTATCAGCAAACTGCGTATCCGTAACCCGCTTTTCTGCACCGCTCTTTCGTGACAAACAGGCGCATGTTTTTCAACCTCCCCACCATCCTGACCTGGACACGGATTGTCGCCATCCCCATCATCATGGGGGTATATTTCACGCCCCTGCAGCTGGCCACGCAAAACTTCATCTCCACGCTGCTGTTCATCGTGTTTGCCGCAACCGACTGGCTCGACGGCTATCTGGCTCGCAAGCTGAACATGACATCGGCCTTTGGCGCTTTTCTGGATCCCGTTGCCGACAAATTTCTGGTGTGCGCCAGTATGCTGGTGCTGGTGTATTTGAAACGCGCCGATGTATTTGCCGCCTTCATCATCATCGGGCGGGAAGTCGCCATCTCCGCCCTGCGAGAGTGGATGGCACAAATCGGCGCCCTGCGCAGCGTGGCCGTACACATGATTGGCAAACTCAAAACCGTCGTGCAGATGACCGCCATTGCCCTGCTGCTGTACGACCACACTGTTGCGGACGTGACACACACCCGCCTGCTGGGTGTTTGGTTACTGTGGCTGGCCGTGGTACTCACCGTGTGGTCGATGGTGTATTACCTGCAAAAAGCCCTGCCCGAAATTCGCGCAAAAGCACGCCAAGACAACTTGCCCAATACACATTGACGTGCCCAAGCAGTCATTTACCGACAGTCCCATCAAAAAACGCACGAACCCACAATAGAGACAACAAAACACATTACAATTGTTTCAGTCCATGCCAAGAGTCGTATGGCTGTTTGTACTGTCAGGGTTTCCTGAAAAACACAAAGATTGGTATATAGTTCAAGCCACGTTGGTCAACCGTATACTGACATTCCGTTGCAATAAGCAGATAAAGGGGTATTTTGTGAACAAAACCGAATTGATCGAACACATCGCCAAACATGCTGACCTGTCCAAGGCTGCCGCTGCTCGCGCTCTGGATGCAACACTGGGTGCTGTAAAAACCACCCTGAAAAAAGGCGGAACCGTTGCCTTGGTTGGCTTTGGCACCTTCGCTGTCGGCAAACGTGCGGCTCGCAAAGGCAGAAACCCTCGCACAGGAGCAGAAATCAAAATCAAATCTGCAAAAATTCCAAAGTTCCGTCCTGGCAAAGCACTCAAGGACGCCTTGAACTGATAAACATCGCACAAGCGTGTATAATGCACGACTTTGGATTTGAAAGATTCTGTGGGTGCTTAGCTCAGTTGGTAGAGCGGCGCCCTTACAAGGCGTAGGTCGGCGGTTCGACCCCGTCAGCACCCACCACAGAATTTTTGGCAAACGGCCTGTGAACCACACAGGCCGTTTTGTTTTGATTTTTGTTGTTTCGCCGCGTTGTTGCTGTTCCTATGCAAAACAGGCGGTTCAATTACTCATCGGAAACCGACAGAAAGCAAACGGGCTCGCCTTCCAATTCCGGGCTTAAGCGCCTGCATACCGTCAAGCGCTGCGCTCACGCACCTGCTTTTCTGAAAAAGCACCGTTTGGCATCACGAATTGCAAAGTCACCCGTCGGGACAAGATAAACTCGGAAGGAAACACGGCTAACTCCTTTTCCCTGTCCGTCCGTTGCCAGACAACAAAACCCAAGCAGATAAAGCACAACGGCCATACCCTTTTAATGGATATGGCCGTTTGGAGGGGAAACCCCTCAAGCGACTTTGTGCATGGATTATTCAGTTCAAAATTGCTCGAACCGAATAATACCGCCTCCTCTACTCAAGCCTCTCAAGGACACACAGCTATTGCCGACTGCAAACCTGCGTTGGCTCTCAAGCAGCAGCTTCACTCAAAACCTTCGCCATGGCCTGGCAAACATATTCCACATTGCCGCTATTGAGCGCAGCCACACACATGCGCCCCGTATCGGTGCCATACACGCCAAATTCGTTGCGCAGGCGCACCATTTGCTCTTTACTCAGGCCCGAGTAGCTGAACATGCCGATTTGCTGCGTAATGAAAGACATATCGCGCTGCACGCCCGCAGCTTTCAGGCCTTCCACCAGTTTTTCCCGCATCTGCTTGATGCGCACACGCATGCCCCCCAGCTCTTGCTCCCACTGCTGACGCAACTCGGGCGTGTTGAGCACAGCAGCCACTACGGATGCACCATGAGTTGGCGGGTTGCTGTAGTTGGTGCGAATTACGATTTTGAGCTGGCTGAGCACGCGCGCGGCTTCATCTTTGTTGCCACAAACCACGCTGAGCGCCCCAACCCGCTCGCCATACAGGCTGAAGCTTTTGCTGAAAGAGGACGAGACAAAGAAATTCAAGCCTGCGGCGACAAACTTGCCAATCACCGCGCCATCTTCTGCAATGCCATGCCCAAAGCCCTGATAGGCCATATCCAGAAAAGCCACCAGCTGCTTGGCCTTGATGACCTCAATCACCTGATCCCATTGTGCGGGCGTGATGTCGTAGCCTGTAGGGTTGTGGCAACATGCATGCAGCACCACGATGGTGCCTGGCGCCGCCGCGTTCAGGCTGGCCAGCATGCCGTCAAAATTCACACCACGCTTGTCTGCATCGTAATAGGCATAGGTCTGCACCTTGAAGCCCGCGTTGGTAAAGAGCGCGCGGTGATTTTCCCAGCTGGGGTCGCTGATGAGAACCTGGGCTTCGGGGTTGATTTTCTTCAAAAAATCAGCTCCGATCTTGAGGCCGCCTGTACCACCCAAAGCTTGCACAGTAGCGATGCGGCCTTCTTGCACGGCGGCGCTTTCCGCACCAAATACCAGTACCTTGACGGCGCTGTCATACGCAGCAATGCCGTCGATCGGCAAATAGCCGCGCGACGCAGCCTTGTCCATTAAGGCTTTTTCTGCCGCCTGGACACAGGCCAGCAATGGCAGTTTGCCTTTGTCATCGAAATAAACGCCCACGCCCAAATTGACTTTTTTGGGGTTGGTGTCAGCCGCAAACTGTTCGTTCAACCCCAAAATCGGGTCGCGCGGAGCCATTTCAACAGCAGAGAAAAGAGACATGGCAGCTTCCTTGTCAGAAGGTGAGATGGTTAAAGAAAAAACAACAGCAATGCATGTGCATACATCTGCGCGGCTTAATCATTGCCGCCCAGGAAGGTTCGCAGTTTGTCGCTGTGGCTGGGGTGTTTGAGCTTGCGTAAGGCCTTGTGCTCGATCTGGCGGACGCGCTCGCGCGTGACATCAAACTGCTTACCCACTTCTTCGAGCGTGTGATCATTGTCCATCTCGATGCCGAAGCGCATGCGCAGCACTTTGGCTTCGCGGGGCGTCAGACCATCCAGAATGTCTTTGACCACATCGCGCAAACCCGCTTGCATGGCCGCATCCACAGGAGCCGTGTTGGCGCTGTCTTCGATGAAATCGCCCAGATGCGAATCGTCGTCGTCGCCGATAGGCGTTTCCATGGAGATAGGCTCTTTGGCAATCTTCATGATCTTGCGGATCTTGTCTTCGGGCATTTCCATCTTTTCCGCCAGCAAAGAGGCATCTGGCTCAAAGCCGAACTCTTGCAGATGCTGGCGTGAGATGCGATTCATCTTGTTGATGGTTTCGATCATGTGCACAGGAATGCGAATGGTGCGCGCCTGATCGGCAATGCTGCGGGTAATGGCCTGACGAATCCACCAGGTAGCATAAGTCGAGAACTTGAAGCCTCGGCGGAACTCGAATTTGTCCACAGCCTTCATCAGGCCGATATTGCCTTCCTGGATCAAATCCAGGAACTGCAAGCCCCGGTTGGTGTACTTTTTGGCGATGGAAATTACCAAACGCAGGTTGGCCTCGATCATTTCCTTCTTGGCATTGCGCGAAACGCGCTCGCCTTCATTCATGCGCTTGTTGATGGCCTTGAGCTCATCCAGCGGAATAACCACGCGCGCCTGCAAATTGAGCAGGTTTTGCTGCAACTCCTGAATCGGGGGAATATAGCGCCCCATGGTTTCGCTCCAGGGCTTGCCTGCCTGGGATTGATCTTGCGACCATTGCAGGTTGAGCAGATTGGGCGGGAATTGTGCTGCAAAAATTTCCTGCGGCATGCGGCATTTTTCAACAATGATCTGACGCAGCTGACGCTCGCTCTTGCGCAACTCTTCGACCTGAGCGCGTACGCTGTCGCACAGCTTCTCAATCGTCTTGGCGGTAAAACGGATGGTCATCAGGTCTTCGCTGATTTTCTTTTGCGCCTTTATATAAGCGGGCGAGCCGTAGCCCTCCTTGTCATACGCCTTGTGCATCGCTTCAAAATGCTTGCGCAACAAGTCAAAACGGCGCAACGCCTCGGTCTTGAGCTCTTCCATTTTCTTGGTGAGCGCTTTGGAGCCGCCATTGCCATCGTCGTCATCGTCTTCGTCGTACTCGTCAAAGTCTTCTTCGGCCACATAGTCATCGGCCTGATCGGGCTCGTGGAAGCCGTCAACCACGGTCGAAATCACGACCGCACCGCTGCGAATTTCTTCTGCCAGTTCGAAAACTTCTGCAATGGTGGCCGGAGATGCACTGATGGCCTCCATCATGTCCATCAAGCCACCTTCGATGCGCTTGGCAATTTCAATTTCGCCTTCTCGCGTCAGCAGTTCCACCGTGCCCATTTCGCGCATATACATGCGCACGGGATCGGTGGTACGACCAAACTCGTTGTCCACGTTGGACAGCGCAGCTTCGGCTTCTTCTTCCGCCTCTTCTTCTGTCGCGGTGGCCGCGTTGTTGCTGGCCAGCAGCAAGGTGTCGGCATCGGGTGTTTGCTCGTATACCGTAACGCCCATGTCGCCCAGCATGGAGACGACCATTTCCAGGGTTTCTGCATCAACCAGTTTGTCGGGCAGGTGGTCGGAAATTTCTGCATTGGTGAGATAGCCCCGCGTTTTGCCGAGCTTGATCAACTCCTTCAGGCGCTGACGGCGAGTGACCATCTCTTCTTCGGACAAGATAGCTTCATCCAGCCCGAATTCTTTCATCAAGGCGCGCTCTTTGGCCTTGCTGAGCTTCATGCGCAGCGGTTTGGCCTTTTCCGTTGATGAAGGTTGCTTTTCATCAACAGCTTCGTCTTCAAAGTCTTCCTCGATGTCAGAAAAATCTTCATCGTCATCTGCCACCTTGCGCCCTTTGGCGGGTGCTTTTTTCGCCGCAGCCTTTTTCGCAGGTTTGGCTGCGGGCTTGCGGCTGGCCGTTGTTTTGCGCACTGGCTTGGCCGCTTTTTCGGTCACACCTTCTTCAGCGGCAACCAATTCAGTTTTGGTTTCGGTTTTAGCCTTGGCTTTTGCTTTGCTGGCAGGCATGGCTGCCTTGCGCACCGCGCTGGCTGGCTGAGCCTTGCTGGCCGCCGTTTTGGATTTGGTAGCGGCTGTTTCTTTTTTGGTAGTCATGGAACTGGTTTTGGATATTTTGGAGGGGCTGGCTACCGCAGATGAACGCGCCGCTTTGGCCGCCGCAGGCTTGGTCGCCTTGGCGACTACAACAGGCTTTTTGACCGCCGGTTTGGCAGATACCTTGACCACAGCACTCCCGGGCTTGCGAGCAAATGTTTTGGCTGCACCGGCTTTGCTTGCGCTGGCTACAGTCGTACGCGCAGCAGGCTTGCCTGCGGGCTTGCTGGATGCCTTGGCTGAAGTAACGTTGGCCTTGCGCGCGGTCGTTTTAGCGACACTGGCTTTGCCCGCACTGGCGGCAGCCACGCGTGCGGCAGGTTCACTCGCAGGCTTGCTTGCCCGATTGCTGGCGGCCTTGGCCTTGCCGGTAGTCGCTACCTTGGCAACCGTGCGTAATGCAGTGGCTTTGCCGGCTGCTTTTCGCACCGTCTTTGTCGCCTTGATTTCGGTTGCACGTTTGGTCTTTTTGACGTCCTTCACCGTCTTGGTAGCCATGGGAACTTACCCTCCTGAAAAACTGGAAATCTATTGCAAACGCATCGGCATGCGCTGGCCCAAGCTGCCATCCTTTGGCAAATGCAGCCAGCCCGCCATTCAAAAAATCTGGATATGGATATAAATGCGTGCACAACAGGAATATGCAAGAGCGTATGAAATACGCTCTACCAACAGGCAAGGAGAAAAAAGGGGCGAACATTTGGCGTGCAAGCCCTTGCGGACGGAGGCCGTGAACACGAACGTCACTTGAAAGGCCAAGCCGGAGGTACTGCTGTCGCACTTGCCGTGCTGTTACAAGGATTATACCAATCGCCCTCCTGCGTGTGTCGATTACTCAAGCCATCAGCATTCATTTGCAGCGCCACGATTCAACATAAAAAGCCAATGACTCAAACACGCATCCGCTCCCCATCTGTTAAGAAGTTTGTTTAGGCACCCACCCTTTTTCTCGAAATTGCTGATGGATGCTCGTGTTTTTCGTCTGCATATGCGCAAAAGACGCAAAAAGCCTGCATTTGCGACTATATTTCCATGAATGGCGCATATCCCACACGGATTTGCCAGAGTTTGCTCTTGCTGCGAAGCGTTATTGATATTCAAGGAGAAGACCATGAGTTATACCCTGCGTCAAGTTCAGCCCCTGCTCAACGTGACAGAACTGCTGCTGTTCAGCCAAAGCCGTCGCGACCGAATCGGGGCACTCACACCACGCGAATTACGCACCAAAATAACACGTACACGGACCCTGCGCGACAAGTTTCGCGACCTGTACCAACGCCAAACCGTTGCTGCGCAGAGAAGTACCCGTACTCCACGCCAATTGACTGGCTCAGAGAACGAGCGCACACAGAAAAAAGCAGAAATTTTTGCTGAAATACTCGAACGCTTCGAAGCACAACTTCCGAAAGCCGAAACCAAACTGGCCAAGAACGTTCCGTCCCCAAAAGCCCAAACAGGCCGAACATCTCGTCGCAGTACGGGCAATACTCCGGCAAAAGGAAACGCCGATATCGCCATGCGTGGTGCCACCACACGCAAAAAATCCGATGTTCAGCGTGCCCAACAAAAAGCAGTGGCCGCCGGAGAAAAGGCTTTAGCCGCGGGCAAGAAAAAAACCAGCTCCAGCAAAAAAGCAGCTCAAAAGACTGAAAAATCTGCAGTGACAACAACTGCAAAACAGAAAGCAGCGGATAAAAAGACTTCTGCCAGAAATACAACTGCATCCAGCAAGAAAAAAGCCCCGGCAGCAATCACCAAAGGGAAAGCGCCCTCCAAGTCTGGCAAGAGTGCACGCGTATCAGCCGCGCCCAGCGCTGCAGCTCGAGGCGCCGTACCCATTGCTCAAACTGCGCGAGCCAAACGTGTCAACACGCTGAAAGAAGCCCCTGTAAATCAAAAGGTGCATGCTTCTGCCCGCGCACGCAATGCGCGCCATCAGGCCAAAAAAGATAGCCGCTAATTCGCAAGCATGCTTTGACTACAAAAACGATTTCCTTGGAACGGAAATCGTTTTTTTCATGGGTATTGCGCAGTCTCGCGTCAACCGCCTGATCAGAGAGGGAGCACTTCCAGCAATCTGTCCAGCCCGCCTTCGTTGATGGCGATGGTTGCCTGACGGCGCACAGTAGGCTTGGCTTTGTAGGCGACAGATACGCTGGCTTCCTGCATCATCTTGAGATCATTGGCCCCGTCGCCTACCGCAATCACCTGTTCGGTAGAAATGCCCATCAAAGCAGCCACCTCAAGCAGTGTGCGCGCTTTCTCTGCACCGTCGCAAATATCGCCCCAAGGCTGCGGCAGGATAGCCCCGGTGAGCACGCCGTTTTCGATCTCCAGCCGGTTGGCTCGCGTAAAGTCCACCCCCAATCGCTGGCGAATGCGTTCGGTAAAAAAGGTGAACCCGCCCGATACCAGCAAGGTTTTCAGCCCTGCTTGCTTGCAAGCCGCAAGCAGTTCTTCAGCGCCGGGGTTGAGTTGCAAGCGCTCGTCGTAGATGGCCTGCAAAGCGCTTTCCGGCACCCCTTTGAGCAATGCCACGCGCTGGCGTAGGCTTTCCTTGAAGTCGCTGATTACCCCTTGCATGGCCGCTTCGGTGATGGCGGCCACTTCTTCTTTTTTGCCCACTGAAGCCGCTATTTCGTCCACACACTCGATATTGATCAGCGTGGAATCCATATCAAAAGCGATCAGTTTGTAGTCGGACAGCCGCGGCATTTTAGGCTGCTCGCGCACCAGTAAAGAGGGTTCGGTATTCATCACACACTCCGGGCAGGAAAGTTTTGTCATTCTAGAGCCTGTTCCAACTTTTTCGCACAGTACGTTGCGCACAAAAAATTGTTCGACAAAGTGCAAACTCAGCTGCACCGAATGCTTGCGCCTTGACACTGCCTTTTCCATAAAAAAGCACGGCCGAATCGCCGTGCTCAAAGGGTGTTTGAGAGGCGTTTTGCAACGCCTTTATCGTTGAACTGTCAATTGCGTGTTTAGGCAAGCGCCTGACATGCATTGCATGCCGGCAAAAACCGCTTAGCGCCAGAAGACATAAGCCCACAACGCCAACACCGCAATCGATACGGCATTGAGCACGATGCCTGCCTTGACCATGTCACGTTGAACGATTTTGCCTGTTCCAAACACGCTGGCATTGGGCGGCGTAGCCACCGGCAGCATGAAGGCACACGATGCGCCGATGCCGATCACCAGCACCAGAACGATTGGCGGCATGCCCATGCGC
>JAGOGU010000244.1 GCA_017996515.1 Allobrachymonas sp. | reverse complement strand
GCCAACAACCTGGGATGCAATTGGCCATGCCCCACGTCCACGCCTGTGACATGCGCTGCGCCATGCGCCAACAGACAATCGGTAAACCCACCGGTGGACTGCCCCACATCCAGACAACGCCAGCCCGTCACATCCAGCCCTGTAGCCGCCAACGCCCCTTCGAGCTTGAGCCCGCCTCGCGACACATAGCGCGCCTCGGCCTCGTCCAGCAGCTCCAATTGCGCATCGGGCGGTATATCGTCGCCGCTTTTGCGCACCGTCTGCCAATCGCCCGTGCCCAGCCGCCAGCGCACCCCGGCCGCAATCAGGCGCTGGGCCTGGCTGCGTGTGGCGGCCAACTGGCGGGCAACCAGAAGCTGATCGGCTCTCATCTCAGCACCTCCATGCCTTGTCAGGTCTGGCATCTGCCCGCACGCAGCGCAGCAACGCCACTTGTGTGGCGATGGCAGGCGCAATGCGCGGTACATGTGCTGCTGATTGGCATAGCGACTTTACCCATCAATAGCGGTAGCTATCGGGCTTGTAAGGGCCTTCTTTTTTCACGCCGATATAGGCGGCCTGCTCATCGCTCAGTTGGGTCAGTTCAACACCCAGTTTGGAGAGTTGCAGGCGTGCGACGTGCTCATCCAGCAGTTTGGGCAGCACATATACCTGCCCTGCCTTGTACTGGTCGGGTTTGGTGAACAGTTCGATTTGTGCCAGCGTCTGGTTGGCAAAGCTGCTGCTCATCACATAGCTGGGGTGGCCGGTGGCACAGCCCAGATTTACCAGACGGCCTTTGGCCAACAGGGTGATGCGTTTGCCATCGGGAAAGATGACGTGATCGACCTGCGGTTTGATTTCTTCCCACTGGTATTTTTCAAGCGATGCCACGTCAATTTCGTTGTCGAAGTGGCCGATGTTGCAGACGATGGCCTCGTTCTTCATGGCCGCCATGTGTTCGTGGCGAATCACGCCTTTGTTGCCCGTGGTGGTCACGAAAATATCGGCCAGCGGTGCGGCCTGCTCCATGGTCACAACCTTGTAGCCTTCCATTGCGGCTTGCAGGGCGCAAATGGGGTCAATTTCCGTCACCCAAACCTGGGCGCGCAGCGCAGCCATGGCTTGCGCACAGCCTTTGCCCACATCGCCATAGCCGCAGATCACGGCCACCTTGCCGGCCACCATCACATCGGTGGCGCGCTTGATGCCATCCACCAAACTTTCGCGGCAGCCATACAGGTTGTCGAATTTGGATTTGGTCACGCTGTCGTTAACGTTGATGGCGCGAAATTTGAGCGTACCCTTGGCCGACATTTCTTTCAGGCGCATCACGCCGGTGGTGGTTTCTTCGGTCACACCAATGATTTCGGCGCTCTTGCGGCTGTACCATGTGGCATCTTCGGCCGGCTTGGCCTTGATGGCGGCAAACAGCACTTTTTCTTCTTCGCTCTTTGGGTTTGCCAGCACGCTGGCGTCTTTCTCGGCCTGCTGGCCCAGATGCATCAGCAGCGTCGCATCGCCGCCATCATCCAGAATCATGTTGGGGCCTTCGCCCGCAGTGCCCTTGACACCAAAATCGAAAATGCGGTGCGTGTAGTCCCAGTACTGCTCCAGCGTTTCGCCCTTGATGGCAAACACCGGTGTGCCTACACCTTGGTGACCATTGGCGACAATGGCCGCTGCTGCATGGTCTTGCGTACTGAAGATGTTGCACGAAGCCCAGCGCACATCGGCGCCCAGCGCTTGCAGGGTTTCGATCAGCACGGCGGTTTGAATCGTCATGTGCAAACTGCCCGCAATACGCGCGCCTTTGAGCGGCTGCGCCTTGGCGTATTCCTCGCGAATCGCCATCAGGCCGGGCATTTCGGTTTCTGCAATCTTGATTTCCTTGCGCCCCCAATCGGCCAAAGAAATATCGGCAATGACGCTGCCCGCAGGGGCGGAAGATGGAACGTTGTTCATCGGTTTCTCCTCAAAATATTCGGTAGAACCCATGCAGCGAGGCATAAAAAAGCTCACCGCACCGGAAACTGTGGGGTGAGCGTCGTTGCCTGTATCCGAGCCTCGCGCCATGCAAAAATGCTGGCGTTGCAACGCTCCTCGGAAGAGGAAATTATATCCGTCTCTTATCAAAAACGAGCGTGCACCACCAAAAACAGAACAAAGCACCGCGAGAGACACTCACACGCTCATATCCCTGTGATGCGCCATGTGGCGCTACCTGGTTAACGGGACTGCTGGTACTGTTTTGGCACTGCTTGTTGGCACTGTTGGCGCCACTGGCCTTTCAAGCGCCCTGCTGCTCCATTCACAGCAGCCACTATTTCAACGTCCGAACTGCTGCCCCCATGTGCCATCGCAGCGATGCATGCGGATCCGGTTGCCATCTTTGCCCGCATCCATGCAAAAGCCATTCATGGCGTTGCGAATGTTTCTGCCATCGTAATACCAGGTTTGGTTGGCACGACCGTGGCAGGGGTAGGCAATTACCTCGGCACCCGGGTTGCGGTTTTCTCCGGCCACATCCAGGCACATGCCATCCACCCTGATGTGCTTGCCATCAAAAGCAAACTGCTGGTTGCTGCGGCCATGGCAGGGATAGGTAATCAGCC
>JAGOGU010000046.1 GCA_017996515.1 Allobrachymonas sp. | reverse complement strand
CACTGACTCCAACGGAGGTTCAAACGACTCGCACATTGGGTTCGATCTTTCGTTCCGTGTTGCCCCTGCTGTTGGCAGCGGCCTGCTTACCCGCAACTGCACAAAAAGTGATGCAGCCCGGCGCCTGGGAAATAACAACCACTCTCACGCGCGAACTGCCCAAGCAGCCGGCAGAATCCATGGGCACCCATACCATCACCATGTGCTTGGATAGCGAATTTCTGGCACGCGAGCCTTATTTCGACGCGACGCTGGACGCACAAAAAATGGCTGCGCGCCAAGCCCAATGCAGCACAGCCGACTACCAACGCCAGAACCATGCAGCCAATTGGCTCATGCGCTGCCAAATGGCTGACGGCAGCCTGTTGCATGCCCGCATCCGCAACACGGCCAGCGCCACTGCATTGCAACTGAACATGAAACAAGATGTGGTTCGCCCCGGCGGTGGCACAGGCCACATCACCATCAGTGCCCAAGGCCGACACGCTGGCGCGTGTACAGACGGCATGCTGCGACCATAAATATAAAATTTGTGCAAGACGCCTATACATCATTTACCGTTTAGCCCTTGTTAAGCAAACCACATGAAGAAACTCATCCACATCACGCACCCATTGGTGCAGCACAAACTGGCGCTGATGCGGCAAAAAGACGCATCGACCAAGACCTTTCGCACGCTGCTGCATGAGTTGAGCGCGCTCATGGCTTATGAAGTCACACGCGACATGCCCTTGCACGCCGTGGAAATCGAAACGCCACTTGAAACCACTACCGCCTACATGATCGACGGCAAAAAGATGGTGTTTGTGCCGATTTTGCGCGCCGGCCTGGGTTTTCTGGATGGCATGTTGCATGTGGTACCCGGCGCGCGCGTGGGCCATATTGGCCTGTACCGCGACCCCGAAACGCTGGAAGCCGTGGAGTATTTTTTCAAAATGCCCTCGAACATGCAGGAACGCGACGTGATTTTGCTCGACCCCATGCTCGCCACAGGCAACTCTGCCGTGGCCGCTATCGACAAAATCAAGGCGCTGCGCCCCAAATCCATCCGTTTTGTTTGCCTGCTTACCTGCCCCGAAGGGATTGCCGCGGTACACAACAAGCACCCCGATGTACCCATTTACACGGCTGCCATTGACCGCGGCCTGAACGCGCACAGCTATATCGTGCCGGGCTTGGGTGATGCCGGCGACCGGATTTTTGGCACCCGTTGATCAACTGTTTTCAGGAGACACCTTATGCGACGCACTGCTTTCACCCCTTCTTGCATCACCGCTGCCGCCTTGCTGGCGCTGTGCAGTGGCTGCGCCTTGGCCTCCGGCTCCTCGCCCTCTGGCACTTCAAACACGACCAGCCAAACAGCGACTGCATCTGCGGCTGCATCGTCATTTTCAAGCAGCGCACACCCCGCCGCGCCCTTGCACGAAGCACTCCAGCCATTTCCTGCCGCCCGCGCCGACCAAACACGCTGGGTGATTCAGCTGCCGCCTCAAGCCCGCGAGGCGGATTGGCGCGTGGAACTCATCCCCGGTCAACAGATGCAGGTCGATTGCAACCGCCACCGCCTCATCGGCCAACTACAGCCCCAAACCGTACAGGGCTGGGGCTACGATTACTACGAATTGCAGACGCAAGGCCGTGTCATGTCCACCCTGATGGGTTGTCCCGAGGGTTCCAAACGCTCGGCCTTTGTAAGCGCCGAAAGCCTGATGCTGCCTTATAACAGCCGCCTCCCCATGGTCATCTACACCGGCAAAGCCTACCAGGTGCAATATCGCCTGTGGCAAGCGCAAGCGGCACGGAACGACGCTACGGCACAATGAGTGTCACGAAAACAAACAATGATGGAATGGGCGCAACCCATGTTTGGCCTTATCCTTTCGTCCTGCATTTTTTCTGATGTATTTACTTCAACTGAAAGAGAAAGTACCTGATATGTCTTCTTCTACCTCCTTCATCGCACGCCCACTAACTCGCCGCTTAGGCATCGGCTTGGTCACCCTGTTCGGTACGCTGGCTGCGCAAGCGCAAACGGCCGAAGCCTTTGCCCCCAACACCATGCTGCTGGCCGCCGCGCAAACTCTGCAACAAATCGACAACAAGCAGGGCAACGCCCTGTATGCACAGGCGCCCGCCTTCGTCAAAAACGCCGTCAAAAGAAATGATTTCACCAAAGGCGTCACGCAAGAACGCGAAAAACTCGGTGCCGTGACCGATCGCCAGTGGATCAGCATCCAGCGCGTGGTGGCAACCCCCGTGCCCAACCAACCACCTGTTTCCTGTGCCAATGTACAGTTTGCCGCGTTGCGCCAAAACGCACTGGCAGGCTCTGAACGCGTCAGCCTGTGCTGGGATCAGCAACAGTGGCGCGCTACGGGCTATGTCGCCGCCGCTACGCCAGCCCCCGCGCCCACACCCACTCCTGCGCCCGCGCAAGCACGTTAAACAGCGGCCCTCTTGGGCTTGCAAAAGCCTACAGGCCCAAGCCAGCGCATTCCCTCCCCAATTGGTTGAATCCCAATACGGAGGCTTTTTCAAGCGCCCCTCGTCTTTTGACGATCGAGGCGTTTTTCATTTCCAGCGTCTGATCCCCCTCACCATCTCCACGTGCGGGCCCATTCCATCTTTTTTAAGGTTGCTATCGAGCCTTGTTCGCTTGGCGCATCGTTTGGGTTCACACATGGTTTGGACGCAAAACACCCATGAAAAAGCCCCGTTAAAAACGGGGCTTTTTCTGTCGGCATCGGCCGGATTCATCAGCCTATCCAAGCAAAGGAGAGCAGGCTCACGCCTTGCTGCTGCGGCTGGCTTTGCCCGCTGGAGCAGTCGCATTGCTGGCCATGGTGTTGAAGTTGTTTTGAGCCATATCAGCTGCTTGCTTCACGGCTTTTTGCATGGATTCAAACGCGGTGCTGGCAGCCGACACCATGTTTTTCACTGCGGCCACGCTGGCCTCGCTGCCTGCGGGTGCGTTTTTGCCCAGGCTATCTACCAAAGCGCCCATTTTGCGTTGGGCTTCTTGCGCTTGCGCTTCCATCACTTTGTTCAGCTCGGCAGTGGAGCTGGAAGTGATTTCATACAGATGGCGGCTGTAAGCAGCCGTTTTTTCAGCCATCGGTTGCACCAGGCGCGCTTGCACGGCCAGCAGTTCTTGCACATCTTTGGCATCCAGCGCCGCTTGGGCAGATTCAGCCACATCATTCATGGCGGCTTTGGCTGCAGCCATGTTCAGTTCAACGATTTTTTCCATGCTCTCAAAAGCCTTGTTGGTCAGACCAAACAGGGTCTCCATATTGGCTTTGTTGGCGGCTACGATTTGTTCGGGGGTCATCATGGGTGTTTTCCTCATCAAAAGTGGTTAATGCTTGTCGCCAATCCATGCTGCCGGTTATCCAAACAAAGGTTTGCGCCGACAACGGACTCACGACTTGGCAGAGCTTTATGCTGCACTGCAACATAAATAGAAGTATAGTGCTCTTCAGCCAAAGTTCAAGCTGTTTTTGGTGCAGTGCAGCAAAAAACAGGACTGCAATTGCAACAGATTGTTTAAATCGACATTTAAACCTCTACCCCCAAAAAACCGCCGCTTTGGTGTTTCCACAAGCGTGCATACAGGCCGCCCCGCTCAATCAGTTGGGCATGTGTCCCTTCTTCCACGATGCGCCCCTGATCCAGCACGATGAGCCGATCCATCGCCGCGATGGTGGATAGGCGGTGCGCAATGGCGATGACAGTTTTGCCTTCCATGAGCTGGTACAGACTTTCTTGAATAGCGGCTTCCACTTCACTATCCAGCGCGCTGGTGGCCTCGTCCAGCAACAGAATGGGCGCGTTTTTGAGCATGACGCGGGCAATGGCAATGCGCTGGCGCTGCCCGCCCGAAAGTTTCACGCCGCGCTCGCCCACCTGGGCGTCGTAGCCCGTGTGGGCTTTGGAATCCACCAGGCTTCGAATGAAGTCGTCTGCCTGTGCCTGGCGTGCGGCCTCCATCATTTCGACCTCGCTGGCTTCGGGGCGGCCATAGAGGATGTTTTCGCGAATGGTGCGGTGCAGCAAGGCGGTGTCTTGCGTCACCATGCCGATGGCGCGGCGCAGGCTGTCTTGCGTAACATGGCGAATGTCTTGCCCGTCGATGCGGATGCTACCCTGCTGCCAATCATAGAACCGCAGCAGCAGGCCGGTAAGGGTGGATTTGCCCGCGCCAGAAGGGCCGACCAATCCCAGCTTCTCGCCGGGACGCAGGCGCAGGTTCAGGTCTTGAATCGCCCATTTTCTGGCAGGCTGTGTTTGCTCGGCATCTGTGCCGCCCGCGTCGTCTTGCTGAGGCTGACGGTGTTTTTCTTCATAGGCGAAAGAGACGTTTTCAAACACCACCTCACCCTGGCTGACAACCAGCGGTTGGGCATCGGGCGCATCCAGCACCTTGTTGTCGCGGCTGAGCATATTCAGCCCGTCGCGCACGGTGCCGATCTGCTCGAACAGGCGCGTGCTTTCCCACATGATCCAGTGCGCCATGCCATTCAGGCGCAGTGTCATGGCGCTGGCAGCGGCCACTGCGCCGATCGTGATTTGCCCTTGGCTCCACAGCCAGATGGCCAGTGCCGTGGTGCTGCCGATCAGGCCCATGGTCAGTACGTTGTTGCTGGTGTTGATGCCTGTGACCAGCCGCATTTGCCCATGTACCGTGTGCATGAAGTCTTGCATCGCCTCTTTGGCGTACTGGGCTTCGCGCCCCGCATGCGAAAAGAGTTTGACGGTGTGGATATTGGCGTAGGCATCGGTGATGCGCCCCGTCATGAGTGAGCGGGCATCGGCCTGCTGTTGCGAGACGCGCGCCAGCCGCGGAATGAAGAAAGCAAGTGCCCCCAAATACAGCACCAGCCAGACGCCGAATGGGATCAGCATCAGGGGGTTGAACTGCCCCACCATGGCAATCAGGGTGACGAAGTACACCACCACAAAAACCATGATCTCGCCCAGAATATTGCACATATCGCGCACGGCCAGCGCAGTTTGCATCACCTTGGCCGATACGCGGCCTGAAAACTCATCCTGATAAAACCCCATGCTTTGGCGCAGCATGAGGTGGTGGTAAATCCAGCGCAGCCGCATGGGCGCATTGCCTGCCAACACCTGGTGCTGCACCACCGTATGCACAAAAGACAGCAAAGGAATGCAGGCAACCGCCAAGGCCAGCAGCAACATGGTTTTGCCCTCGCGCTGCCACAATTCGGCAGGTGGCACGCTGGAGAGCCAGTCCACAATGCGCCCCAGAAAGCCAAACAGCAAGGCCTCCAACACGGCCACAATGGCTGTCAACACCACCATCGCCCCGAAAGGCTTGCCCATGCCCTGCATGGAATAGCGCACGAAGCCCCAGAACGATGTCGGCGGAATTTGCGCCTGCGGATGTTCCCGATTCAAATCGGGAAAAGGATTGATGAGGTTTTCAAAAAAACGCAGCATGGGAAAAATCAAAGAAGTGATGCTTGGCGCCTGCTACAAACAGGCGACGCGGGCGCTACAACAAGGGCGCAGAACCAGATGAGCCAAGATCAACAGATTGGTTCATCTGGTAATCAAGTCATCGTGCAAACAAACATTCGCCGCCGCAAGCGGCGCAATGGGATGCAAGCATTATCAACGGGTTTGCCCAATGGCGTGCAAGCCCGTGCAAAGGCACCACGCGCCATATCAACTATTGCCGGCTAAAGGCCGCACACGAACAATGCCAAGAACCGCTTGGACGAAGCTGCTTGCCTAGGCAGATTTGACCGAAGCCTTATGCCACGATCGATGAAGGCGCAGTGTTGGCGGGCTGCCGTTCTCTTTGCCCTTGTTGCACCATCGCTGTCGCAAATGCATCGCGCAAGCCACTGTCGCTCGGGCTTTGGAACACGCGCAAGCCAAACTCGGGTAGCACCGCCAGCAAGTGGTCGAAAATATCGGACTGAATCACTTCGTACTCCAACAGTGCCGTGGTATTGGTGTAGCAATACACCTCCATCGGCACGCCTTTTTCGGTCGGCTCCATCATGCGCGCCAACAACCACATGTCTTTGCGCAAAAAGTGGTGCGCTTCCAGGTAGCGCTGCACATAGGCACGGAACGTTCCGATATTGGTCAGCCTGCGTTGATTGATCGGCACATTGCCCATTTCCCCGCCCAGCTCGCTTGCAACCATGGCGCGCGAAATACGCACCGCCGTTTGCTTTTCGCGCATGTAGTCGGCCAGCAGTTTGATCTGCCCGAGGCGCTCGATTTCTTCATCGCTCAAGAATCGGATGGAGTTGGCATCGATCAGCAGTGCGCGCTTGATGCGGCGCCCGCCCGATTCGCTCATGCCGCGCCAGTTCTTGAAACTTTCGCTCATCAAGCGCCAGGTGGGAATGGCGACAATCGTCTTGTCCCAGTTCTGAACTTTCACGGTATGGAGTGCCACATCGATCACGAAGCCGTCTGCATCCGCTTGGGGCATTTCTATCCAATCGCCCACGCGCAACATATCGTTGTTTTCGATCTGCATGCCTGAAACGAAAGAGCGAATCGTGTCCTGAAAAATCAGCAGCACCACGGCCGACATGGCGCCCAAACTTGACAGCACGATCAGCGGCGATTTGTCCGACAGCGCTGCAATCACGATGACCAGCGCAGACACCCCCACCAGCAACTGCCCCACCTGCACATACATCTTGACCGAGCGCGAACGCACAAGGCCATGCTCCGCCGCATGCCGAGCCGACGTTGTCAGCATCACATCCAGCATGCGCAGCAACGTACGCGCAACCACCAGCACCGTAACAGCCAAGGCCACGTTATCAATCACGCTCCGCAAGGCATCAGGCAAATGCGGCACGGCACGCACCCCCAAATGCGTCACCAACGGCAGCACAACATACGATGCGTAGCGCAGCACATCGTGATGCAAGATCACGGCTAGCGGCCCCTCAGCCTTGCGCCCCCAGCGCACCAGCCAACGCCCCAAAACCGCCCGCAATATCCACTGCAACAAGCTTGCGCCCAGCAACAAAACCGCCAAGGCCAGCGCGCTTTGCATCCAATGCGGAAAATCATTCAATCTTTGCCAATCCAAGACACCAGCTCCTCAGCGCCATCTTCCAACGCCTATTCGTCCCAAGGGTTTAACCCTTATCCTTATTGGAAATAATTCCTCTATTAATAGCAAACAGCAGCAATAAAAAGAAAATATAAACAGCCAGAAAAATATCAACAACCTGCAACACCATATGATGCGTCACAACACCAGTGTGCGGCTGCCCTAAAGCAAACAACCACCAGGGCAAGAAAGGGCAACCTCTCCCGCTGCAACAGGAGCTACCAGCAGCATCAATAGCGACGTGTGCTTGAACGCCCTCCACATCAGGGAAGACCACGCCTCATTCTTTTCATGCTCGACTATCCCCGCATAAAACAAAATGACAGCAGCGTAATAGAGAATGGCAAAAGCCGGTCCAAGACGAAGATATAACCACCCCAGCCACTTGATATCCGCTATATCCATCGTACGCCCTATAAAAATCACTTGCACATATCTTTGTGAGCTTTTAAATCCAAATCACCCCAAAACACGTGGCGCCAGCAGCGTTCCCTGCATCCGCTCGTACACACTGCGCACACCTTGGCACCCACTGCCGCTTTATCCCTGCGGCTTTCCTTGCTGCACGACATTCATTCAGGCACATGAATGCGCGCCTTGATGTGCTTGAGATGCGCCACGATGGTAAACGTCATCACAATCAGCAGCGACCAGGAGCTCCACTTGCCAATATGCACGGCAGACCAGATGCCTAGCTGGTTCGGGTATTTCCAGATACCGAAAAAAGTGCTGATGTTCTCGGCCAGCCAGATGAAAAACCCGATCAGCACAAACGCGAGCAACAGCGGCATTTTGCGATCGCGATCCAGCGGACGAAAAATCACCATGGTGCGTGCATACAGCCCCAGAGCGCACGCAGCCAGATACCAGCGGTAGTCGCCAATGTAGTGGTGGGTAAAGAAATTGACATAAATCAGCAGCGCAATCACGCTCGCCATCCAGTAAGGCGGGTGATGCGTAATGCGCAAGTCAAACAAACGCCAAGCCTGGATGATGTAGCTGCCAATCGAGGCATACATGAAACCGGCAAACAGCGGTACGCCCCAAATCTTGGTGTAGGCAAATTCCGGATAAGACCATGATTGGATGCTGCCTGAAGTTTTGAATACTTCCAGGATGAAGCCGATTACGTGAAAAAGCGTGATGGCCTTGAGTTCATCCATCGTTTCGAGCTTGGCCCAGACCATCAACACCTGAATCACCAAAGCGGCGATAAGCAGCACGTCGTAACGCGGTATGCCTGATATGCCATGACGCGGCACGGCCAAAACTGCCACAAAGAACAAGCCAACGAACAGGCAGGCGCGCGCCTCTTTGATGCCAAAGTACAAAAACTCCACCAGAAAGCGCGCCAGCCCCTTGAGCCGGGGTCTGTCTGTATGGCGCAGCAAATGGTCATCTAATGCATGGAGGCGAAATGACGCAATTCGGGCAAGCATGTTGGGGTGTAGCCTGAGAATTTTTATTAAAAGCAAATTCTATAGGGCATGCATACAAGCACATGCTATCGCAGCCCTTCTATCGCGACACTTTGATGGCGCTTGGATTCAGAATCCTGCGATCTTCCAGATAAAAGGCGTGCGTTCGGGTTTTATCCATTTAGCATGTGCTGCATACTCAGAATATTGACGCATCAACCTGACTGAAGGAGCTCACCCCATGTTTGCACTGAACCACCGCACAGCACTGGTTACCGGCGGCGCAAAAGGCATTGGCAAAGGCATTGCCGCCACCTTGCGCGAAGCGGGCGCACAGGTACTGATTGCCGATATCGACCGCTCAACCGGCGAACAAACGGCCGGCGAACTGGGCGCACACTTTGTGGAACTGGATGTGCGCTCGCAAACCAGTTGCTTCGCGGCGGTAGATGCGGCGGTGCAGCGATATGGACGGCTGGACATTTTGTGCTCCAACACCGGCATTTTCCCGAATGCACCGCTGGACACCATGACCGAAGCCGATTGGGACGCCACGCACAACGTCAATCTCAAAGGCATGTTCTTCATCGTGCAAGCAGCACTGAAAGTGATGCAAAAGCAGCAGCACGGGCGCGTCGTGCTCACCTCATCCATTACCGGCCCTGTGACCGGCTTTCCGGGCTGGGCGCATTACGGCGCAAGCAAGGCCGGGCAACTGGGCTTTATGCGCAGCGCAGCGCTGG
>JAGOGU010000243.1 GCA_017996515.1 Allobrachymonas sp. | reverse complement strand
CACCAAGCGTTTGCACTGGGCCTGGCGCGCCGCCAGGAAGATGGGGCGCATGATGGCGCCCGAGGTGTACATGAACTCCTGCAGTTTTTCCTTGTAGGCGTCCATGTCGGCAATGGGGCGCGAGGCCACGCCTTCATCGGCTGCGGCCTGCGCCACGGCGGGCGCGATTTTCAGCATCAGGCGCGGATCAAACGGCTTGGGAATGAGGTATTCCGGCCCAAAAGCCAGTTGCTGGCCAACGTAGGCGGCAGCTACGGCTTCGTTTTGCTCGGCCTGTGCCAGATCGGCAATGGCGTGCACGGCGGCAATTTCCATCGCATCGGTGATGGAGGTTGCGCCGCAGTCGAGCGCGCCGCGGAAGATGTAGGGGAAGCACAGCACGTTATTGACCTGGTTGGGGTAGTCGGTGCGGCCTGTGGCCATGATGGCGTCGCTGCGCACGGTGCGGACTTCTTCGGGGGTGATTTCTGGCCTGGGGTTGGCCAGCGCAAAAATCAGCGGCTTGGCGGCCATGCGCGTCACCATATCGGGCTTGAGCACGCCACCGGCCGACAAACCCAAAAACACGTCGGCGCCATCAATCACTTCAGCCAGTGTGCGCTTGTCGGTGGTTTGGGCGTAGATGGCTTTGTCGGGGTCCATCAGCACGGTGCGGCCTTGGTACACCACGCCTTCGATATCGGTAACCCAAATGTTTTCGCGGGGCAGCCCCAGCTTGACGAGCAGGCCCAGGCAGGCCAGCGCGGCCGCGCCTGCGCCGCTGGTGACCAGCTTGACCTCTTCGATTTTTTTGCCCGCCACTTTCAGGCCGTTGAGCAGCGCCGCGCCCACCACAATGGCGGTGCCGTGCTGGTCGTCGTGAAAGACGGGGATTTTCAGCCGCTCGCGCAGCTTGCGCTCAATGTGAAAGCAGTCGGGCGCCTTGATGTCTTCAAGGTTGATGCCGCCAAAGGTTGGCTCCAGCGCGGCGATGATCTCGACCAGCTTGTCGGGGTCTTTTTCATCAATCTCGATGTCAAACACATCAATGCCGGCAAATTTCTTAAACAGAACGCCTTTGCCTTCCATCACCGGTTTGCCCGCCAGGGCGCCGATATCGCCCAGGCCCAATACGGCCGTGCCATTGGTGATCACGCCTACCAGGTTGCCGCGTGCGGTATAGCGAAAGGCGGCGGCGGGGTCTTGCACGATCTCTTCGCAGGGCACGGCCACGCCGGGCGAGTAAGCCAGCGCCAGATCGTGCTGGTTCACGAGCTGTTTGGATGCCTCGACGCTGATTTTTCCGGGACGCGGAAACTCGTGATAGTCGAGCGCGGCCTGGTGCAATTCGGGGCGGGATTGGGCGGGAGCTTGATTGGGTGAGCTGGGTTTGGTGGTGGACATGGCGTTTATGGCGTTGGCTTGCGAACAACGTCGGCACAGGCCGACGGGAGGATGAAAGCGATCATTTTAGGCTTCTGCCGCATGGCGTGCAGGCAGCGAGGGTTTGATGGTGTGGCGGGCTGAGAGGTATGGGTGTGGTTTGTGTCTGGCCAAAAGAGGTGTTTACGAAGCAGTTTCGCTTAACAGTTTCTCGATGCTGCTGTGCAGGCTGCCGGCATCGAGTAGCCCAACATGGCGTTGCACGATCTGGCCGCGCCTGTTGACGAGAAAGGAGGTCGGCGTGGCGCGCACGGGCCCCCAGTTTTGGGCCAGCTGCCCGTCATGGTCGATGGCTACGGCAAACGGCAATTGGCGCGAGCGGGCAAAATTTTTGACGTAAACCGGGTTGTCGTACTGCATGGCTACGGCCAGCGTGTGGTAGCCGCGGCTTTGGTATTGCTGCTGGGTTTGTGCCAGCAGGGGCATTTCTGCCACGCAGGTTGAGCAACTGGTGGCCCAAAACGTGATGAGTGTGACCTTGCCACGCAATTCATCCATGGATTGGATGCTGCCATCCAGCAAAACAAAACGCGAGGCAGGCGCCATGGTTGCATGCTGGCACGCTGCCATGCCCACAAGCAGGCACAAGGGTATCAGCAAGAGCCGGAGAATGCGTTTCATGAAATGTCAGGAAGCAGAAAGGCCGATAGGTGACGAACGTGTAGCATCCAGTCAAGGCACATTGCGGCTGCATGCTACAGTGTTTAGAGCCTGCTCATGGTCTTTCATTTCGTCGACTACGTGGCTGAAAAACGCGCTAGCGGCGTTGCCAATGCACGCAATAGACCCGTGCTATTGCTGTGCTTGGCGTCTTGCCGGCACGTCTTTCATCTCTCGTTTCCGTTCGAAAAAAGATCATCAACAGGCTCTTGGTACAGTGTAGCGTCTTCTTGGTTGAACGGCTCTCGGCGCCACCATCCGGTCAGTGGGCAGTTATCATGCTGCATACGGGCGCATTGTGCTGCGGCTTGCGTCGTGTGCTGTGCCTGCTTTTGTTTTTACCCATGAACAAAATACTCATTATTGCCCATGCTCCGTTTGCGCAGGCATTGCGTGCTTGCGCCATGCATGTGTTTCCGGATTGTGCCAAGCAAGTGCTGGCGCTGGATGTGTCTGCCGATGAGCCTGTTGAAAAAATCTTCGAGGCCGCCTGTGCGCTCGCACCCGAAAAAGGGC
>JAGOGU010000045.1 GCA_017996515.1 Allobrachymonas sp. | reverse complement strand
ATCAGATACAACAGGACGTCAAGCGGCCCCTCGAAGGTTTCGAGAAAGATCTCAAGGGCATCTGGCGGAATGTACAGGTCTTGCGGAACCGAGAACAAAGGTTCGCCATAGAGCCTGGCAACTGCCACATGGTCGACTACTTCGGTCGATGTGTTGGCAGTTTCTTCGTGTACCAAGGGGAGCCGGGCAGTCATGCGCTGCTCTTTTCAGGCTCATCCGCTTGGGTGGCATACACATAAGGTTGCTGCGCTACACGGGCAAGCTCAAAACCTTTTTGAAGGGTGCGGTTCTCCGCTGCTTCCGGGAACCGGGGGTGCCAAAGCGTGGCATGCCCATTTTTTTGACGTGCGAGTAGGCCAGGATCCTGTTGCCGCAGCTGATGCAGAAAGCCGGTGATCTCTGATTGGTAGTTGCTGCCGCCAAGCAGCAGCGTGTTGACAATATTGGCCATAGGTTGAACTGCCATGTGAAATAAGATGTCCCTCTTCCGAATACTCTGGGGATACGTTCATTGTAGATGATGCCTATGAGAGTATCAGCTTCTGCCAGCGCATGGAGTTGTGCTGATCGGTGTCGTGCGCGACCTGAAGAAAAGGGGCTTGTTGAAAACAAGCCCCTGGGTTCAGATCAAACGCTCACGTGCAAAGCGTTTTCAGGCATAGGCCAGCAGTGCGGTTTTCATTTTTTTCATGGCTGCGGTCTCGATCTGGCGGATGCGTTCGGCACTGACACCGTATTCGGCCGCCAGTTCGTGCAGCGTCATGCCGCCGGAACCGTCGTCATTGACCTTGAGCCAGCGCTCTTCCACAATGCGTCGGCTGCGATCATCCAGCGTGTCCAGCGCAGCGGTAATGCCGGTGCTGGCCATTTCATCGCGCTGCTGGGCCTCGATCACGGCGGTAGGCTCGTGTCGGGCGTCAGACAGGTAGGCAATGGGGCCGTAAGCTTGTTCGCCATCGTCGCCAGGGGTGGGGTCGAGCACGACGTCGCCGCCCGTCATGCGGGTTTCCATGGCGATGACGTCTTCGCGTTTGACGTTCAGGTCTTTGGCGATGATGTCGATTTCTTGCTCGCTCAGGCTTTCGCGCGGGGTGAAGGCATCGTCAGCCTCCAGAGCGGCTGAGGCCCGGAAGTTCTGCTTTTTGCTGCGCAGATTGAAGAACAGTTTGCGCTGGGCCTTGGTGGTGGCCACTTTGACCATGCGCCAATTCTTGAGAATGTATTCGTGAATTTCGGCTTTGATCCAGTGAATGGCGTAGCTGACGAGGCGCACGCCCTGCTCAGGGTCGAAGCGGCGTACGGCCTTCATCAGGCCGATATTGCCTTCTTGAATCAAGTCGCCATGCGGCAGGCCGTAGCCCAGGTATTGGCGCGAGATGGAAACGACCAGCCGCAGGTGCGACATGACGAGCCGGCCAGCGGCTTCGAGGTCGTTGTGGCTAACGAGTTTGCGCGCGTACTCCAACTCCTGCTCAGGCGTGAGCATGGGCATGCGGTTAACCGCACTGATATAAGCCTCCAGATTGCCCAGTGGTGGCAGCGTAACGGCTGAAGACCAGCCCGGAGCCAAGGCCAAGGCAGTGCTGGCGGCAGGAGAAGAACAAGCAGGCAAAACTGTTTTGTCGGCCATTGATTTCCTTTCAGAAGAGAGATGCCCATGTATGACGCATACGCATCTGGTGTTGGAGCATATTAGCACTCATGCTTATAGAGCGCTCAAACAGGGAGAAAATTCCGTAACAAATATAGGAATATGCAAATTTTTGCATGCATAAGAGCGTGGTTTGTGCGAGGAAAGGCGAATTCGGTCCTGAACCAGCGGCAGACATATACGCAGGCGCAATATCAGCAACAGCCTGCAGGTACACAAGGCAACAGGCGCATAGCACCACTGTTGGCCGCGAGGAGGGAGTCGCTGCCAGCAGGGCAACAAGAGGAAGTGAACGAGCGCCTAGAGTTGATGCGTCACGATTTTGAAGTCCGGGTCTTCTTCGTAGGTGCTGATTTTGAAGCCCAGGCTGGTCATGAGTCTGAGCATGCCGGTGTTGTTGGCGAGTACCAAGCCGATGATTTCGCTCAGGCCTTTTTCGCGTGCTACGTCCATGATGGAGCGCATCATGCGTGAGCCGATGCCTTTGCCCGCAAAGTCGTCAGCGACCAGCAGCGAAAATTCGCAGCTGCTGCTGTCAGGATTGGTGATGTAGCGGGATACGGCGATGATGCGGTCGGGTTTTTTGTCGCTGGTGTCATCGGCCAGTTTGGTATCTGGCAAAACGGCTACCAAGGCCATTTCACGGTCGTAGTCGATCAGCGTAAGGCGCGAGAGCATGCTCGGCGGCATTTCGGTGATGGAGGAGGCAAAGCGGTTGTAGCGGCTTTCCGGGCTGAGTCCGCGCACCAGCTCCTGCAGCATCTGGGCGTCGTCCGGGTGGACAGGGCGCACCGTGTAGGTGCTGTCGCCAGGCAGGGGCCAGGATTGATGAAAGCGCGCGGGGTAGGGCAGGATGGAAAGGTGCTGATAGGGCCGCGCCATCGAAACGTTGTCGACGATGATACGGGCATCTACTGCGATGGCACCGTTTTCATCGACGATGATGGGGTTGATGTCCATCTCGCGCAGCTGGGGCAACTCGCACACCATTTCAGAAACGCGCAGCAAGACTTGCTCCAGCGCCTCTTGATTGACCGGATTGGCTCCGCGCCAAGCGCCCATGGTTTGCGCCACGTTGGAGTGTTCGATCATTTGCCGCGCCAGGAATTGATTGAGCGGCGGCAGTTCCATTGAGCGTTGACCGTACAACTCCACGGACAGGCCGCCGGCGCCAAAGGCGATAACCGGGCCGAAAGGTTCGTCGGTAGACATGCCAATATACAGTTCGCGCCCGCGTGTTTGGCGTGCCATGCGTTGCACGGATACGCCATTGATGCGGGCATTGGGCATTTTGCGCGAGATGCTTTTCATCATGCGCTCGAAAATATCGCGCACGCTCACGCCGTTCATCACGTTCAAGGCTACGCCATTGACATCGGATTTGTGCGGAATGTCGGGCGAATCGATTTTGAGCGCCACCGGGTAGCCCAGTTGGCTGGCCAGCATCACGGCCTCGCTGGGAGTGCGCGCCAGAATGGTAGGTGTAACGGGAATGTGAAAGGCTGACAGCAGGGCTTTGGATTCCATCTCTGTCAGCACATAACGGCGCTGCGCCAGCACCCCTTCAATCAGCATGCGTGCACCTTCTACATCAGGCGCGGCCAGATGGGTAAGGGGCGGCGGCGTTTGTTGCAGCGACTGTTGGTTGCGGTAATAAGACGAGATGTTGCCAAAAGCGTTGACGGCCGTATCGGGCGTGCGGAAGGTGGGGATGCCGGCTTCTACCAGCAGCGCGCGCGCCTCTTCTGCCGATTGACCGCCCATGACACAGGCCAGCAAGGGCTTGTGGCAGTTTTTGCGTGCAGTTGCGATGGCTTGGGCCAATGCCGTCATGTCCACGCCCGGCTTGGGGGATTGGATGACCAGGATGCCGTCGATTTCGGGGGCGCGCGCGGCGGCGGTCAGCGCAGCGGCAAAGTGTTCGGGCGAAGCGTCTTCAGACAGATCAATCAAATCGGCCAACGTGGCTTTGGACAGCAACTGTGGTTGCAGCGCCTGGATGCTTTCCTGGTTGAGGCGCCCCAATTGCAGGCCCAGATCGGCGGCACAGTCGGCCGCCAACACGCCGGGGCCGCCTCCATTGGTGATGATGCCCAGTCGGTTGCCCACGGGTTGATAGCGTGAAGCCAGGCATTGCACGGCCGAGAACAGCTCGCTGAACGAGCGGATGCGGACAGCCCCACCGCGGCGCAGGGCGGCGTCAAAAGCTTCATCGTTGCCCACCATGGAAGCCGAGTGGGTCAGCGCTGCCTGCTTGCCATCTTCACTGCGGCCGGCTTTGAGCACCACAACGGGCTTGCTGTTGGCAGCTACGCGCAAGGCGCTCATGAAATGGCGCGCGTCTGGAATGCCCTCCAGATAGACCACAATGCTTTGCGTGTGGGGGTCGTTGGATAAAAAATCCAGCGCATGCGCCAAGCCCACGGCGCTGTGTTGCCCCAGTGTGATGAGGCTGGAAAACCACACATGGTTGGATTGCGCCCAGTCAACGATGGAGGTGGTCAATGCGCCAGACTGCGAGACCAGTGCCAAAGAGCCCGATTTGACCAAGGGGCCTACTGTACTGGCATTCAGCCCCTGCCTGGGGCGCTGAATGCCGCGGCCGTTGGGGCCAATCATCCACATGCCGTGCTGGCGGGCAACGTGGTGCAGGCTTTCAGCCTGCTCGGCACCAATGCCGTTGGCGATGACCAGCGCCGCCTTGCAATTGATGCGGCCAGCCAATTCAAGGGCTGTGGCAATTTTGTCGTGCGGTAAGGCAATAATGGCCAGATCGGCGCCTGTGCTGACCAGATCGGCCAGCCGACCTTCCGTGGTGTCGATATCCATGAAAGTGATGCGGCCGGTGTATTGGGCCGATGTCATGGCATCGTACAAGAGCGCTGCATCGGCATAGGCCGGATCGTTCTCGCGCGCCGCCGGGCTGCCTGCAAAAACAGCCACGGAGGAGGGCGCCAACAGAGAAGTAAGATAATGCCTTTCCATCACGTAAACCCCTTGTTTTTCATCGGTACCAAGCCATCAGCCCGCAATCATCAATCGGCACCTATTCATGATTTTTCGTTCTTTTTGCTGCGCGTGCGTGCCCGAAAAAGTCATGAACAGGCTCTTAGCATGATACCGCCTTGAGGGGTGTTTCAACCATTTTGTTTTTGTTGTTGCGGGACAGCCATATTCCGTTTCCAAATTGGAGCTTGTGTGAAAAAGGTCGGCATCGCGCCTTGGAGCGCTTATCTGTGTCTGATCGGCAGCATGACGCTGATGGGCGTGTATGTTGCGTCGACCAAACCGCTGGCGCAGGCCATGCCGGTATTTTTGATGGCTTGGTTGCGTTTTGGCTTGGGGGTGCTCCTCATGCTGGGGTGGCTACGCAAACCGGTTGATGAGCCGCCGCTGGATGCCCGCACGCACGGGTTGGTGTTTGCCGAATCGCTTCTTGGCGTTTTTTTGTTCACTCTTTTTATGGTCACGGGCGTACACCTGACCAGCGCCACCACGGCCAGCGTGGTCATGGCGGCTATTCCGGCAGTTGTGGCGGTATTGGGCTGGGTACTGCTGGGCGAGCGCTTTGGCGTGCGCATTGGGCTGTCGGTGCTGTGCGCCGTATCAGGGGTGCTGTTACTGGCTTGGGCGGGTGTGGCGGGCACGGATGGTGGGGGCGCGGGTACAGGCGGTGTTGCGCAGGCATCCGGGCTTCGGCTGTGGCTCGGCTACGGCGCGCTGTTCTGCGCGGTGCTGTGCGAGGCGCTTTATTCCATCATCGGCAAAAAGCTCACCCATGCGTTGTCGGCTCGGCGCATTGCCGCGCTCATCAATCTTTGGGGTTTTGTACTGTCTACGCCGTTCGGCTTGTATTTTGCGGTGGGTTTTGATTTTGCTGCTGTGCCGTTCAACGTGTGGCTGCTGTTGGTGTTTTATACCCTGGCTGCCAGTATCGGGTCGGTGTGGCTGTGGATGCGGGGCTTGCGCACCGTGGCTGCGGCACAGGCAGGGGTGTTTACCGTTTTTTTGCCGGTTGGTGCGGCGTTGACGGGGGTGTTGGCGTTGGGCGAGCGGCTGGGCGCTTTGCAATGGCTGGCGTTGGCGGTTGCGTTGACGGGCGTATTGCTGGCGACGCTGCCCGCCCGCGCATGGTGGCGGCGGGCGGCACAGGCGGCGTTTAATCGCTGATGGATGTGTGGATCCGAATGGGCGTTGGCTCGGACATACGCACAGTGCATGCATGAACATGCGGATCAGATTTTTGCGATTTTTAAAAAACAAAAGCCAAAAATTTTGGTTCACGGAAAAGTGATGTGTTTATAGACGTAAATCGTGGCCAGAGGATGAAAGCACCTAACTAGCTGAAATACCTTCCTGTTACAGGATAAGTTGGGGGCTATTAACAAAACATTTCGTGAAAGATCGCACGGGCAACTTGCAAAACGGGGGCTTTTCTCTATTAGTATTAATCCCCTGCGGGCCGCGCGCAGGTTGATGTGTACGGCTCAAACCTTCAACCGATCAATTCCCTTTTAAGGAAGATGAGGAAAAGACCTATGACAACCTCAAGCAAAACAGATAAACCAGTCGCCAAAAAGCGTGCACCCAATGCGGCATTCATGAAGCCGCTGAAACCCAGCGCCGAATTGGCTGCCGTAGTGGGTGCCAGCCCTCTGCCCCGTACTGAAGTGATCAAGAAGCTGTGGGACTACATCAAGGCCCACAATCTGCAAGACGCCCAAAACAAACGCAACATCAATGCCGATGAGAAGCTGGCCAAAGTATTCGGCAAAAAGCAGGTCACCATGTTCGAGATGGCAGGCTTGGTAGGCAAGCACCTGTCTTGACCCAATCATCGTGCCCAATTCCATGATGGGCATCTGAACAAAAACGGCACGGAGATTCCCGTGCCGTTTTTTATGCTGATGTGTACAAGCGAGAGCTTGTTCAGCAGTGCTTAACGTTGGGTGGTTGCGGGCGTGGCTGGGGCCTGGACGTTACCAGGCGCGCCTTGGCGCATACCGCCGCCTCGTTTGCCAGAGCGGCCGCCTTGACCAAAGTGTTTCCCAGTCATTGCCATCTGGTCGAAGCGTGTGCGTTGCTCGGGTGTCAGGGCGTTACGCAGGGCTTTGGTGCTGTTGGCCACCTGGCGGGCGTGCTGGGTGGCGACCTCAAGATGGCGTACACGGGCTTCGGCACGTTCGTCTGCCGTCATGCGGGCAAAGTCCTGGCGTTGCGCATCGGTCGGTCTGGCGGTAAACATATTCTTTTTAGCCTGCACATAAGCATCCCACAGAGGGCGCTGTGCGGCCGTGATTTGCAGGCTTTGTGCCTGCTGGGCGGCGATGCTGTCAAAGCGGGCCGCATGCTGTTCGGGCGTCATGGCTCGGGGGCGTGCTTGACGCATGCCGCCTGCATGGGGGCCGCTGCAATTATTGCCCACGCAAGTGGCAGGAGCGGCAGCACGTGGGGCAGAAGCAGGCTGGGCAGCCGCTGCAACAGCTGCAGCCAAACCAACGGCAACGAAAGAGGCTTTGAAGTAAGAACGCATATCCGTATCTCCTGAAATGTTGAAAGATGCTGGATAGAGCGCGTGCCGGGTGGAATAGTTCCTGCGGCAAATGCAAGCAATTGAAACGAAGCTGCAATGGCTTGCCGGCTATACGGAATCTTCCTGATCCCGCAGCAACACCTGCCGCCTGAAAGAGGCGGCTATTTTTTCTGTATCCAGCCCCGCTGTAATCAGCACCAGTTGCGAATCGTGTGTCCCGTTGGGCCATTCGTTCAAATGCTGCGGCGGATAGATCATGTGCTGTACGCCGTTGATCAGCACGGGGTAGTTTTCGCCGATATTCAGAATGCCTTTGATTCGCAACACCGCTTTGCCATGCACGTGCAAAAGGGCGGATAGCCATACGCCGAAGGCCGTCCAATCAACCGGTTCGCTGATGTGCAGTGCCAGAGAATGCACGCCGCCGTGGGTGGAAATATCTTTGGCGTGGTCATGCGCTTGGGGGGCGTGCAAAGCGGTTGGAATGGCATCGAAGTTGGGCAGGGGGCTGTTGAGGCCGTGGCGCATCACGCTGACGCCCGGTAGCATGGCAATAAAGCGCTTTTCCAGCGCGGTGGCGGCATCGGGGGCCAAGTCGGCTTTGCTGATGAGCAAGACATCGGCGGCGGAAACCTGCTGCGTCCAGACGCGGTTGCCGCTGTCGGCCATGTCGTTGCCATTGACCGCATCGACCACGGTGATGGTGCGGGCGACGGCAAGCTGGTGGGTGAGCATGGGGTCGGCCTGAATGGTGGCGATGGTCGGCGTTGGCTCGGCCAAACCGGTGGTTTCGATCACGATTCTTTTAAACGGCGGCACGCTTTTTTGTGCGCGGGCGTCCAGCAGGCCGGTTAAGGCCTCTTTCAGTTCGCCGCGTATTTGGCAGCACAGGCAGCCGGAATCAAGCAACACCACATTGGGTGCAATGGGCGCGACCAGTTGCTGGTCGATGCCGACTTCACCGAACTCGTTCACCAGCACGGCGGTGTCGCCATAGTTTTCTTGTGCCAGTATTTTTTGCAGCACGGTGGTTTTGCCCGAACCGAGAAAACCGGTGAGGATGGTAACGGGGACAGACATGAACCATCCTTAAGCTTGCAAGGGGTCAAATGGCCTGCCGCTGATGCCTTCTACCGCCAGCCAAATTTCGCTCAGATTTTCGGCCAGTGCGGTTTTGCCGGTGGCGCCGTCCAGTCGGTATTGCGCGCCTTGCCAGTCGCTTACCCGAATATGGTGCGGCGCGAGCAGGCGGTTGATGATGGCGATGCGCTGCGCGCGCAGGCGGCGGCGTTGCACGCTGTTGCTGCTTGGCTTGCCGTTGCTGTCGAAGCGGGTGGCCCAGTGGGCTTCTTCACCAAACAAGCCGCAGAGTCCGCACATGGTTTTTCCCTGGTAATAAAAGTTGTTGCGACGCTAGTCTTGATGGGCGATCAGGCTGAGGCAGCCGATCCGCTCTACGCACCCCGCCCGCTCATTCACGAGGGGGCGGGGAGGCGTCGTGATCAAAAGATCAAAAAGCAGCGATGCCTTATTTCCATTCGCGCGGATTGCGGGCGATGAAGTCGTCGGCAATCTGGTCGAAGGTGCACCACTCCACGCCTGCGTGGCTGTTGATGTGCTCAATCAGGCGCTCGTGCATCATCAGCACTTGCGGGCGGCCAGATACGTCGGGGTGGATGGTCATGGTGAACACGGCGTAGTCGTGTTCGCGGTACACCCAGTCGAACTGGTCGCGCCACATTTGCTCAATGTCGCGCGGATTGACAAAACCGTGGCTGTTGGGCGATTTTTTGATGAACATCATCGGCGGCAAATCATCCAGATACCAGTTGGCGGGAATTTCCACCAGCGGGGTTTCTTTGCCGCGTACCAAGGGTTTCATCCAGTGGTCGGGGTGCTTGCTGTAGTCGATCTTCGTCCAGCTGTCGCCCACGCGCACGTAGTAGGGGTGGAAATCGTTGTGCATCAGCGAGTGGTCGTATTTGATGCCGCGCTCCAGCAGCAACTCGTTGGTGACGGGGCTGAATTCCCACCACGGCGCCACATAGCCGGTGGGGCGTTTGCCCGCCAGCTCGGTAATCAGCGCCAAAGAGCGGTCAAGCACGGCGGTTTCCTGCGCGCGGGTCATGGC
>JAGOGU010000242.1 GCA_017996515.1 Allobrachymonas sp. | reverse complement strand
GTGCTGGGTGGTGACCGCTTCCAGTTCAAACGCGGCTTTCGCTTCACCTTCTCGCGCCAAATTCATTTTCATGGCATGGTGGGCGGCGAGCAAAAAAACAGCCTGCTCAATGGCTCGCGCGGCCTGATCTTTCCCGTGCGCTGGCACGAGCCTTTTGGCCTGGCCATTATTGAAAGCCTGTACTTTGGCTGCCCCGTTTTTTCCACACCCTACGGTTCATTGCCCGAACTGGTGCCCGAAACCTGCGGCTTTCTATCCGCCAGCGCGAGTGAAATGGCCGAAGCCGTGCGTGCCAACCGTTTCGACCCGCGCGCCTGCCATGCCCACGTGAAGCAGCACTTCAGTATCGAGGCGATGACGCGCAACTACCTCACCATGTATCAGCGCGTGCTGGACGGAGAAACACTCAACGCCCAGCCCCCCGTGATTCAAGATCCTGCACGCAATCTGCCTTGGCACGCTTGATGTCTGTCTGGCGCCTGTTTCTTCTCCCTCATTGGCAGAAGACAGCAGTACGTCTAGAACGCCGCATCACCCAACCTTGTTGCAGCGCCACCCACCGTGGGCGATCGATTTCTACCAGTTCGAGCCCACAAGCGTTTCGCCATCACTGCACCCAAGGCAATTTACGGGCCTGCCCCTGCATCAGCGGCGCTTGCTGGTGCAGTTGCTCGCCATCGAGAATGCGTTCGTACACCCGCACATAGGCTTCTGCCATGGCTCGGGCATGAAAACGCTGCTTGGCGTAGGCGTGGCAAGCGCGCGCATCAAATACGCGGTTGCGTATCGCATCCGCCAGCTCTTGCGCCGTGCTGGCCAAGGCACCGTATTCAGGCCCAATCAGCTCCGGCAAAGCGCCGTAGGGGGTGGAAAACACAGGGCAGCCGAAGTACAGGCTTTCAATAATGGCCAAGCCAAAAGGCTCGTGCCAACGTACGGGCAAAATCAGGCCGCGCGAACCATTGAGCAGATTGAACTTCTGCTCGCCACCCACCATGCCGTGAAAATGCACGTGGGGCGACAGCGTCAGGCGCAAGCCCCCTTTCAGATTGAAGCGCTTGCCACCCAGTACGTCCAGTTCGACACCTGCTTTGCGCGCCACGGCGATGGCGCCGTTAACGTTCTTGACGCTCCAGGCGGCCTTGCCCAGAAAGTGATAACGGCTGCGCGGTCGTTCAAAATCTACCGGGCCGTACGCCTCCCAATCCAGACCGTTGTACACGTATTCGGTCGAACCATAGCGCTGGGCATGGTTTTGGGACAAAAACACCGTGTTCAATGGCAGCGGTTTGGGGTCACGCGCATTGGCATGCTCCGTCACCAGATACGGGGTGGAAGGCAGGGTGTGCGGATCAAACTGGAAGTGGGTCACATCCACATCTGCCGGTATCTGCGCATCCCACGGTTGGTTGGGCTGCAAGGGCAGAACCTGCGCAAAATCGCAGTGCGAACCGGCCGGCACCAGATAGCTGACCCGATGCCCCAGCGCCACCAGTTGCTTGCCCAAATCCCACACCACGCGCTCGGTACCGCCATAGGCAAAAACGGGAATCGGCGCATGGTTCACCAACAAAATATGCATAGATCACTCGATTTTTCAAACGGGCAAGCCCAAAAACCAATCGTTGGCCTACCCAATAGCGACCGTTTATACACGCAAAGATCGCCCCGCCAACCACACCAGAATCACCACCGGAATGCCCAATAAAGCCGTACCGATGAAGAAGCTGGGGTAGCCGTGCAGATCGACAAACTTGCCCGAAAAGCCCGCAATGAATTTGGGCAACAGCAGCATGATGGAACTAAACAGCGCGTATTGCGTCGCCGAATAGCTAATGCTGGTCAGCCCAGACAGGTAGGCGATAAAAGCCGCCGAGGCAATGCCGCCAGACAAATTGTCTGCCGCAATCACCGCCGTGAGCGTGCTGGGAATGCTGAACGAGCGCCCCAGTATGGAAAATTGCCACAGGCTTTGCGCCATTTCCGGGTGGCTGGCCAGCCAAGCAAACAGCAGGTTGCTGGCCGCAGACAGCACCGCGCCCAGCATCAGCACCCGCATCACGCCCAGGCGCAGCGCCAGCACGCCGCCGATGAAGGTACCCAGCAAGGTGAAAAAAATGCCGAACATGCCGCTGACCAGCGCCACCTGCTCTTTGCTGAACTGCATGTCCACATAAAACGGGTTGGCCATGATGCCCATCACCACATCGCTGATACGGTAGATGCCGATCAGGCCCAGAATCAGCACCGCATGCCAACGGTAGCGGGTAAAAAAGTCCACAAAGGGCGCAACGAACGAGGCCTGCATGCGCGCCAGCAGGCGCTGCCCCGTGCTGTGCGGTGCCGGCCGCCAGCGCGCGCCAATGCCCCCAAAACTGGCACCCAGCAAGCCCGCGCTGATCGCCAGCAAAATCCACAACAACCGGCCATGGCTCGCCTGCTGCAAGGGCTGCATCCATTGCGCCTTGGCCGCATCCGCCACCACGACCACCACCGTGCAGGCACAGGCCACAAAAGCCGCCATACCCGCGATGGACACCCCTTGCTGCACCACGCTGTGCAGCGCCTGCTGGTACACGGGGTCTGCTTCTGCCGACTCTTTCGATGCCGAATC
>JAGOGU010000241.1 GCA_017996515.1 Allobrachymonas sp. | reverse complement strand
CCCTTTTTGTACCCCCTACCGCTATGACTACATCTCCCGTCATGACACCCGAAACAAGCCCCGCCGCCAGCGCTGCTCCCGCCAAAATCTCGGTGCGCGATCTGCACTTTTATTACGGCAAGTTCCACGCGCTCAAGGGCATCAATCTCGACATCCCCGAAAAACAGGTGACGGCCTTCATCGGCCCATCGGGCTGCGGCAAATCGACGCTGCTGCGCATTTTCAACCGCATGTACGAGCTGTACCCCGACCAGCGCGCCGAAGGCCAAATCCTGCTCGACGGCCAGGATCTGCTCGACAGGAAAAAAGACGTGGCCCTGCTGCGTGCCAAGGTCGGCATGGTGTTTCAAAAGCCCACGCCTTTTCCCATGTCGATTTACGACAACATCGCCTTCGGCGTGCGTCTGTTCGAAAATCTGAGCAAAGCCGACATGAACGACCGCGTGGAATGGGCGCTGCGCAAGGCCGCCCTGTGGGATGAGGTGAAAGACAAAATCAACCAAAGCGGATCGGGCCTGTCGGCGGGGCAGCAGAAGCGGCTGTGCATTGCGCGCGGCATTGCCGTCAAACCCGAAGTGCTGTTGCTGGATGAGCCCTGCTCGGCGCTCGATCCAATCTCTACCTCCAAAATCGAAGAGCTGATTGCCGAGCTCAAAAGCGATTACACCGTCGTCATCGTCACGCACAACATGCAACAGGCCGCCCGTTGCAGCGACTACACGGCCTATATGTACCTGGGGCAGCTGATCGAATTTGGCGACACCAAAGACATGTTCTTCAAGCCCAAACGGCGCGAAACCGAAGACTACATCACTGGCCGCTTTGGCTGAACCACGCCACGCACAAGGAGCAATCCATGCCTACCAAACATTTGTCCACGCAATTCGACGCAGAACTGACCCGCATCAGCGGCATGGTCATGGAAATGGGCGGGCTGGTCGAGCAACAGCTGCGCCAGGCGGTCGAAGCCATGACGGACTACGACCTCGAAACCGCCAGGGCTGTGCGCGACACCGAAGCCCATGTCAATTCCATGGAGCTGCGCATCGACCACGAGCTGGTTTCCATCATCGGGCGGCGCCAGCCCACAGCGCGCGATCTGCGCCTGCTGATCGCCATCTCGCGCACCATTGCCAATTTGGAGCGCGCGGGCGACGAGGCCGACCGCATCGCCCGCATGGTGCAACGCATCATCCAGGCCGGTTCGGCGCGCACGCTGCCGTTTACCGAATTGCGCATCGCCGCTGCACTCGCCTCCGACATGCTGCGCCAGGCGCTGGATGCCTTTGCCCGACTGGACGTGCCCATTGCGCTGGAAATCATCAAGACCGATGACCTGATCGACAAAGAGTACGACGGCTTCATGCGCAAGCTCGTGACCTACATGATGGAAGACCCGCGCACCATCACGCCCAGCCTGGATCTGCTGTTCATTGCCAAATCGATCGAGCGCATTGGCGACCATGCCAAGAACGTGGCCGAATGCGTGATTTACATCGTCAATGGGCTGGACGTGCGCCACACCCCCATCCACACCATTGAGTCGCAACTGGGCGAATAAGCCGCCGCGCACACAAGGACAGGCCGCATGCGCAAGCCGCCCACGATTCTGGTTGTTGAAGACGAAGCGGCCATTGCAGAGCTGATACGCATCAATCTGCGCCACAGCGGCTACGAGGTGGTATGGGCTGCCGATGGCTCTGCCGCACAAGCCGCACTGGAAAGCCAGTTGCCCGATCTGATTCTGCTGGACTGGATGCTGCCCGGCGAAAGCGGTATTGCACTGGCCAAACGCTGGCGCGCAGACGCCCGCACCAAGGCTACCCCCATCATTCTGCTCACCGCCCGCAATGAAGAAAACGACCGCGTCACCGGACTGGACGCAGGCGCCGACGACTACATCAGCAAACCTTTTTCCACCAAAGAGCTGCTCGCACGCATCCGCGCCGTGCTGCGCCGCAGTACCCACGAGCCTGACGACCATGCGCTGGAGTTGGGTGAATTGACGCTGGACGCCAGCACCCATCGGGTAGAGCATGCCGGGCAGCCGATCAAGCTGGGGCCTACCGAATTCAAGCTGCTGCACTACTTCATGCAGCACGCCGAACGGGTGCACAGCCGTTCACAACTGCTGCGTCGTGTGTGGGGCGAACATGCCGAGATTGAAGAACGCACGGTGGACGTACACATCAAACGCCTGCGCGAAGCCCTGGGAGAAGCTGGTAGCATGGTCGAAACCGTACGCGGCACGGGCTACCGCCTGAGCCAAAACGCCAGCAAAAAAACGGATTGAGCATAACTGTTACGCCACTACGGCACCTCAACCGCTGCCTCGGCCTTTTCGCAATAAGCAAGCGTGCCAGCCGCACAATGCATCGCCGCATCGGGTAAACAACACCCGACCTGCCACCAACCTTGGCCTTTGACATGAACCTCAAAACCACTTGGCTGCTGACCACTCAGATACTCGCCTTGGGCATGGGTCTGCTGCTGCATGTGCAAGGCAACACCCGCGCCGCATTTTGGCTGCTGATTGTCAATCTACTCTGTGTCACGGCCTGGGTGGCGCTGGATGCCATGTTGGGTATGCGCATGCTGCGCTGGCTGCAAAAAGGAAATTTTTCG
>JAGOGU010000240.1 GCA_017996515.1 Allobrachymonas sp. | reverse complement strand
CGGCGCCTTTTCTGCCGATGAGCCGTGCCGAAATGGACGTATTGGGCTGGGACAGCTGCGACATCATCATCGTGACGGGTGACGCTTATGTCGATCACCCCAGCTTTGGCATGTCGGTCATTGGCCGCGTGCTAGAGGCACAAGGCTTTCGTGTGGGCATCATCGCCCAGCCGGACTGGACAAGCGCCGACGCCTTCAAGGCGCTGGGTAAACCCAATCTGTTTTGGGGCGTGACGGCGGGTAATATGGATAGCATGATCAACCGCTACACGGCTGATCGCAAAATCCGCAGCGACGATGCCTATACCCCCGGCGACGTGGGAGGCAAGCGGCCTGATCGTGCCGCCATTGTTTACAGCCAGCGTTGCCGCGAGGCGTACAAAGATGTACCCATTATTTTGGGCGGCATCGAAGGCAGCCTGCGCCGCATTGCGCATTACGACTACTGGAGCGACAAGGTGCGCCGCTCCATTGTGGTGGACAGCAAATGCGATTTGCTGCTGTACGGCAATGCCGAACGCGCCCTGGTGGAAATTGCGCATCGCCTGGCGCGGCGGGAATCGGTTGCCAGCATTACCGATGTCCGCGGTACAGCTTTTGTGCGTCGCACCGCTGCGCCGGATTGGGTGGAAATCGACTCCACCGAGGTGGATCGCCCCGGCCGTGTGGACGATCATCTCAACCCTTATCAAACCCCTGCCGAACAGGCGGCGGGGCAGGGCGCAACGTGCGATGCCATGCGCGCACCGGCAAGTACCATGCCCACTGCCCAAACGGAAGGGGCCGGCACGGTACGCAATGGTCAACCGTCAGCAGCAAAATCATCTGCTGGCGCAGAGCTGGGGCGTTTGCCGTCGGCCTCTGCTGCGGTGACAGTGATCGAAAAGCCTGTTTTTCTGCACCGGCCTGCGCGTGAGCGCACCGTGATCCGCTTGCCCAGCTATGAGCAGGTTAAGGCCGACCCCGTGCTCTATGCCCATGCCAACCGCGTGCTGCATCTGGAAACCAATCCGGGCAATGCCCGTGCGCTGGTGCAGCTGCATGGCGAAGGGCATACCGGGCGTGATGTGTGGATCAACCCGCCGCCTATTCCATTGACCATGGCAGAAATGGACTGGATTTTTGATCTGCCTTATGCCCGTGGCCCCCATCCCCACTATGCCGATGAGCGCGGCCGCCATGATGGCGCCACCAAAATCCCTGCGTGGGAGATGATTCGCTTCAGCGTCAATATCATGCGGGGTTGTTTTGGCGGTTGCACCTTCTGCTCCATTACCGAACACGAAGGCCGCATCATCCAAAGCCGCAGCGAAGCATCCATCGTGCGTGAAGTGGAAGAGATGCGCGACAAGGTGCAAGGCTTTACCGGCGTGGTCAGTGACTTGGGCGGGCCCACTGCCAATATGTACCGCTTGGGCTGCCGCTCGCCCGAAATTGAGGCCGCCTGCCGCAAACCCAGTTGCGTCTATCCGGGCATTTGTCCCAACCTCACGACCAACCACAATCCGCTCATCCGTATCTACCAACGTGTGCGCCAATTACCGGGTATCAAAAAAGTACTGATCGGTTCTGGTCTGCGCTACGATTTGGCGGTGCAATCGCCCGCCTACGTCAAGGAACTGGTGCAGCACCACGTGGGCGGCTACCTCAAAATCGCGCCCGAGCATACCGAGCAAGGGCCGTTGTCCAAAATGATGAAGCCTGGTATCGGCACTTACGACCGCTTCAAGCAGATGTTTGAGCAATACAGTGCCGAGGCGGGTAAAGAGCAGTTTTTGATTCCTTACTTCATCGCGGCCCACCCCGGCACAACAGATGAAGATATGCTGAATTTGGCGCTGTGGCTGAAGAAAAACGGCTTTCGTGCCGACCAGGTGCAGGCCTTCTACCCGAGCCCCATGGCTACCGCTACGGCCATGTATCACACGGGCATCAATACCCTGAAAGGCATCCATCGCGACGAGCGCGTGGAAGCCGTCGATACGGTGAAAGGCGAGCGCCGCCGCCGTTTGCACAAAGCCTTTTTGCGCTACCACGACCCCAACAACTGGCCTTTGCTGCGCGAAGCCTTGCAACGCATGGGGCGTGCCGACTTGATTGGCAATGGCAAGCAGCATTTGATTCCACGCTGGCAACCCGCGACCGACGGCAGCTACCAAAGCGCCCGTCGCAGCAACAGCACGCCATCCCGGCCGGTGGGCAAAGGGGCAGCAGGCCAGCAGCTTCGATCCCATGCGCAGAAACAGAGCAAGCGGCAAGCCGGGCAATCGACACAATCGCTCTCCAAGGCAAGGCCTCAGCGTGCGGCCTCAGCCCAACCGGCGCGCGGCAAAATCCTGACACAACATACCGGGCTGCCGCCGAGAAAAAAATAGTGCTCATGGGATCATGAGCGCCACGTTCATTGGGAGAACCAAGAATGAACGTTGCCACTCTGCCCTCCAACTTCACGAAGATTTATAGGATAGCGTCCTAGGTATTCTCCGTTCGATAGTTGATCTAGGTGCTTCGGGTGCCTGTGAAAACTTGATGAAAACCTAGAGTTGCTCGTAACGGGCATCTTGTGCGACAACACACTTATTCGGAGCGCAGAACTTGTGCAGCCTCTTGCTGACGGCCACGAAGTTGTTTTTGTAATACTCTGCGTTCGTCA
>JAGOGU010000044.1 GCA_017996515.1 Allobrachymonas sp. | reverse complement strand
CCGTTTGATGTGGTTGCCATACACAAAGGCCGATTTAAAAACACGGTTTCGGAAGCGGCCTTTGAAAAGGGTTAATTAGATGGCTAACGGGCAGGGGGTTATAGCGTCGTCCCGAAAGTGTCGGCATGGGTGCCGGTGTTGGTCGCGGTATTTGCATTCAAATGCTGATTGACGAACTGCCGCAGTTTGTTTTTTTCATCATCCGTCAGACCTTTGAAGCACTCGAATGCCATATCAAGAGGAATCGGAGTGCCGCCTGCTGGAGGCGCAACAGCCATGACGCGTGCCGTTTTTTCGGTACGGCTCACAATCCAGGCGTCGGTTTTATTGAATGTGGCATGCACTTTGGCGGAGTTGCTATCGGCGCTGGCGGGTATTTTCATGGAGTTGGCATCGGGCATTTCCACTTCTGTTTCTACCAGTCGCCAAGGTTGCGCGTCGCTGCGGTTGATGGCGGCAAGCAGGGCGCGGTGGCGTGCCGCCAGTCGCAACCCGTTCAGGCCGGCAAAACAGAAAAAAGCAGCTACGGCTGCGATCAGTGCGGCGAACAGGCTGCGATTCAGGGTTTTTTCGGCAGCAATATCCAGCGTAACCAAATCGGGGTCGGCGTCAGAAGCAATAGCTTCCACCGTTAAATCGCTGAAGGAAAAGTCGAAAAACATGAATTCTTTTTTCCAGGTTTTTCCGCCATCACGGATGGTACCTTCGCAACTCGAAAGAATCAGCAATCTGGTTCTGCACTCTCCTTCAACGTGTGCGTTTTCCAGAATATGGTGGGGCTGACTGCCCAGGCGGTGATCGGCATAAATGCTGCGCGCCATGTTGTTTACCACCCAGAACATTCCAAGAGCCAGCAGCAGAGAGCCGATGCCTATGAGTAACAGCGTGGCAGGAGAGTGATCGCCAATCTTCTTGAATTGCAAAGACTTGCCTGGCAAAGACAGGGTGGGTGACATCATGGATTCTCCCTTCAAATGGGCTTGTGCTTCTTGAAACTGACGAATTGAGCAGACATTTCTAGGTGCGGTTGGCAATTAACTGGTTTGCGCGTCTTTCTGCCCCAAAAACAACTTTTTCGGCGTTAAAAATACGTACAAGGCATCCAACTTTGCCGTGCTTTTTACGTTGAATCCACCGCTTTGAAAACAAAAAATCGCCTGAAAAATATCAATAGCCCATGGCAAGTCGGTTTTTTGAGAGGCGCTGACTTGTCATTTTTTCTTGTCAATGATTGACTTCCAACTCCGCCAATTGCTCGGCCTCGCGGGCATGGCGCAAGGCTTTGAGTACCTCGCCCAAATCGCCTTCCATCACTTGTCCCAGTTTGTAGAGCGTCAGGTTGATACGGTGATCGGTTAGCCGTCCCTGCGGGAAATTGTAGGTGCGAATGCGGTCGCTGCGGTCGCCGCTGCCTACCAGCCCTTTGCGGGTGGCGGCCTCTTTGGCGGCGCGCTCGCTGCGTTCTTTTTCCTGAATGCGTGCCTGCAGCACCTGCAAGGCTTTGGCCTTGTTGCTGTGCTGGCTGCGGCCGTCCTGGCATTCGGCCACAATGCCCGTGGGCAAGTGCACCACGCGCACGGCACTGTCGGTTTTGTTGATGTGCTGGCCGCCCGCGCCGCTGGCGCGAAAGGTGTCGATGCGCAAATCGGCCGGGTTGAGCGTAACGGCCTGCGCCGGGTCTGGCTCGGGCATGACGGCGACCGTGCAGGCGCTGGTGTGTACGCGGCCTTGCGATTCGGTGACGGGTACGCGCTGCACGCGGTGCCCACCCGATTCAAACATCAACGTGCCATACACGCCCGTTTGGGTGTCGGCGCTGTCTGCGCCTTCCATGCGCAACACAATCTCTTTGTAGCCACCCAGTTCGGCCGCGCTCTCACTCATGGTTTCTACGCGCCAGCCTTGCGATTCGGCATAGCGGGTGTACATGCGTGCCAAGTCGCCCGCAAACAGGGCCGATTCGTCACCGCCCGTGCCCGCGCGAATTTCCACATAGGCGGGGCGTGCCGCATCGGGGTCTTTGGGTAACAGCAGGCGCTGCAGCTCGTCTTCCAGCTGCAGCAGTTCGGCCTCGCTGCTGCCAATTTCTTCCTGCGCCAGCTCGGCCATATCGGGGTCGGCCAGCATGTCGCGGGCTTCGGCCAAATGGCTTTCTACCTGCAGGTAGCGCAACCAGCGCCCGGCAATTTGCGTGACCTCATTGTGCTCGCGTGACAAGGCCAGGAACTTTTCCATGTCCTGCATGATGTCTTCGCGGCTGAGCAAAAAGTCCAGCTCGCTCAAACGCTCGGCATAACGGGCAAGCTGGGTGCGGAGAAAAGGCTTCATTGAAAACAGAAAATAACGATTTGGATACCTGGTTTTTACTCAGGATAACCGTATTCGTTTTCACCTTCATCCCCTGCCTTGATAAGCCAGTAGAGCAAAACAAAGACGCCGATGCCCGTCAAGACGATCAATTGCCACCATCCGCTACGGCCAGTATCGTGCAAACGTCGGGTTGCGACGGCAATGCTGGGCAGGAATACTGCCAATTGAAGAATTCCAGCCATACTGTCTGACCCGGACTCGCTCACGCCTATCAGCCCCATCAACAGCCCAAGTAAAAATGCCGAGCCGTAAATGAAAAAAATAAAATACCAGTACTCTGCCCGTGATGCACGGCCTGAAAAAACCACGTATTTTTTAAAGCAACGCACGATCGCTTCTTTGAAGGTTACAGGCTCAGGCTGCGCCACTTCTTCTTCGTATTCTTCCTCATCAGGCCACGCAGATTGCAGCGGAACAAAGTTATCAAACTTCGCCGTTGAATCGGCTTGGGCTGATTGCGGTGCTGGATCAGGCAGGCCGAATTGCACCTGTGCTGGTGCTGATTCTGGCGCTTGGCCGGCAAGCAAGGGGGGCGTGCTGGGCAACTTTTGCCACAGGCCCTTGATGCGGCTGGCTGGTACCCATTTGGCCATGCCTTCTTTCCAGACCAGCGAGTCAGGAAACAGCTTGCCTTGCTCGACCAGAGTGATCAACTCCGAACTTGAGCAGGGCCCGAATTTGTTTTGCCCAATGGCATACCACCAGCTTTTTTTTGCGCTTGTCATCAGGTTCTCCAATAGGAAGGCATTACAGGTCAAAAAACGAAACGGCTTGCGACCAAGTCTCTTTGGCGTACTTTTGCACGCGTATAGCGCAACTAGGTACGAAATGTTACCGCAAATTTCAAAAGCCAATTGTGTTGCAACAAATGGTAATTTATGAGCGATTATGCAAAAAAAGTCTTTGTACCAAATCGCTGGTGGGTTGGCCTGCGTCTGCGCTGCTGTCGAGATGGTGCAGTTCGCGCAGTGCGCCGTGCAGCATTTTGTTGCCTAGGCGGCGGGCCAGCTCGTCAAGCACTTCATCCACAGATGCGCCACGGCCCAGTTGCTTGCGTGCGCGTGCCAGTTCCTGGCTGCGCCATTCGTCTGTTTGCCGGTGCAACTGGCGAATCAGCGGCACCATGCCGGTGGTGGGGTTGCGCTGTTGCAGCCAGTGCATGAAGCGATGCACGCCGGTGTCGATGATGGCTTCAGCCTGCGCCACGGCGGCCTGCCGATTGGCGTGGCTGCTTTGCACCCATGCCGCCAGATCATCGATGGTGTAGAGGTGCACGCCGGGCAGGTTTTGGGCTTCCGGCTCGATGTCGCGCGGCACGGCCATGTCCACCAGCAACAGGGGGCGTTGTGCGCGTTTGTGCACGGCGCGCTCTACGGCGCCCAGGCCGATCAGGGGCAGGGTGCTGGCGGTGCAGCTGATGACGGCATCAAACTCGTGCAGGCGTTGGGGCAGTTCGGCCAGCAGCATGCTGTGACCATTGACCCGTGCAGCCAATGCCGCGCTGCGTTCGCAGCGGCGGTTGGCGATGGTGATTTGCGCGGGCGATTGCGCGGCAAAATGGGTGCAGGCAAGGGCGATCATTTCGCCAGCGCCCACAAATAGGATGCGCGCCTGCCGCAAATCGCCCAAGTGTTGGGCTGCTAGTTTGACAATGGCCGCCGCCATGCTGATGTTGTGGCTGCCAATGGCGGTGCTGCTACGCACCTGTTTGGCGACGGCAAAGCTGCGCTGAAACAATTGGTTGAGTGTGCTGCCCAGGCTGCCTGCGCTGTGTGCGACGCGCGCGGCACTTTTCATCTGGCCCAGAATTTGCGGCTCGCCCAGCACCATCGAATCCAGCCCGCTGGCCACGCGAAAGGCGTGGCGGGCGCTGGCATCGGCCTGCAAGGTGTAGGTGTGCGCGCGCAGGGTAGCGGTTGGCACATTGCCCCTTTGCGCCAGCCATTGCAGGGTGTTGTCGATGGCCATCTGGTTGCTGGCGCAGTAGATTTCGGTACGGTTGCAGGTGGAGAGAATGGCCGCCTCGGGCGCTGTGGCAGCGGGGTTGCTTTGACCCAGTTGGCGATGCAGCCCGTGCAAGGCCGACTCGATTTGATCGGGCATGAACGCAAAGCGGCTGCGCAAATCAAGCGAAGCCGTGCGGTGATTCAAGCCCAAGGTCCATACTGCCATAGCGCGGGATTATAAAATCCAGCTGCAATGCTTGCCTTGCAGCAGGGCATTGGCATTTTGTTTGCCCATTCATTGCGAATTGGCTATTGCGCATTGACCTTCATCTTCATCGGCATGTGGCTTTTTACCATCCTCAACCATCTGTTCAATTTTGTGCTGCCTGCATGCTGGATAGCCACTGTGCTGCTGGCCGTGCATCGGCTTGTGCGCAAGCGCACAGAGCAGCCTCTGCCTTGGCTGCGGCACTGGCTGGTGCTGTTTGGCAGTGGTGTCGCGGTATTGCTGGTGGGGCTGATTGTTTTTCAGCGTGACGGAAAGATGATGAGCTATGTGACGCTGGTGCTGGTGATGGGGATTGTGCAGGCGTGGCTGGCGCGCCGCCGTGCGGGTAGCAGCCTGCCCGCTGAAGCGACCGAAATGCCCCAGCCGCCGAAAGACTGATAGCGGAAAAGGCGGGATGCGCTATCGCTGCGCCCCAAATGAAATCCCAAATAGCAATGCGCCCACGCGTATGGCATGGGCGCAAGTATCTGACATCCCCGCTTTACTGAATGCGAGCGCTTTTTTCCAGATTGTTCAGATAGTTCTCAAACTCTGCCGCCTGCCCGTTTTGCATTTGCAGCTTGATTTGGTCTTTGATGGACTCAAAAGACGGAGGCTGGGACTTGCGGGTGTCATCCAGTCGGATGATGTGGTAGCCGAACTGGGTTCTGACGGGGGCTGCTGTGGTTTGGCCTTTTTTGAGCTTTTTGAGCGCCGCGGCAAACTGCGGCACATAGGTATCGGCTGGTGCCCAGCCCAATTCGCCGCCTTGCTGGGCAGAGCCTTTGTCTTGCGAGTGTTTGCGCGCCAGGGCATCAAAGGCTTTACCGGCGGTCAGCTCGGCCTGCACGGCGCGGGCTTCGTCGGCTGTTTTCACGAGGATGTGGCGGGCGTTGTATTCGATGGCATTGCTTTGTTCGGCCGGGATGCTGGCAAGAATGCGGTCGTATTCGGCTTTGGCGGCTGCATCGCTGATGGGGTGATCTTTCTTGTATTGCTCAAACAGCATGGACGCCAGCAGGGCACCGCGGGCGCTGGCCATTTTTTCGGCGTATTCGCTCGTCAGGTGCAGCTTTTGGCGTTCGGCCTGCTGCACGATGATCGCTTCCTTGATCAAATGGGTGCGAACTTGGGCCTCCAGATTGGGGGGCAGGGGCTGGTTATTACGCGCTGCCTCTGCGGCAAATTGCGCCATCATGGCGTTCAGCCGCGCCTTGGGAATGGGCTTGCCATTGACGACGGCCACGTTTTGAGCCACAGCCACGGAAGGGCCGCACAAGGCCAGCAGGGTTGAAAGAGACAGTGCGCGCAGCGCCGGAGTCAGAACAGGTTTCATGGTGAGTTTTTCTTGAATAAAGAATAGTTGTTATAGGGCTGCTGCCAGGTTGCGGCGGCAGTTTTATGGGCAAATTTCAATAGCCAGCGCATGCAGCCCCTGGCTCATGAAAGGATGCAAGGCATCATACACAAGGCGGTGGCAAGCCACGCGCGATTGTTGGGCAAAGGCCGGGGCGGCAATGCGTACCCGAAAATGCGTGCCGTAGCCCAAACCGTTGGCCCCTGCATGACCAATATGCTGATTGCTTTCGTCGATGACTTGCAGGGTAGAAGGTTGCAGCTTGGTCTGCAAGGCCGCCTCCAGTTGCGCAGCGGTTACGGGTAGTGGGGTGGAGGGATGGTTCATGGCGTGCGAATGAATGCGTGCTGGATGCGTAGATGCGCGGCGGCAAACGCTGATCAGGTGTGTTTGTCGGGTGTTTCATCTTTGAGATGACGCGCAATATAAACGCCTTGACCAACCAAAAACGCCAGCGGAAACACATATCCCCAGAGTTTGAAGCTCATCCATTGATCGGTGCTGAACAGCACCACCATCAGGGCATTGATGCCCGCCATGAACAGGCTGTAGCCCACCCAGGCGATGGTCAATTTGTGCCAAACGCCCGTGGGCAATTTGAGTTGCCCACCCAGCAGAATGTGCAGCAGGTTCTTTTTCATGCCCCACAGCGCCACCGCCAATGTCAGCGCCATGGCGATGTAAAGCACGGTGGGCTTCCATTTGATGAAGCGCTCGTCGCGCAGCAGCAGGGTCATGGTGCCAAAAAGCAGAATCAGCACCAGTGTGACCTTGTGCATCAATGCCAATTTGCGATCCATGGCATAGATCACGGCCATTTGCACCATGGTGGCGGCCATTAAAACGCCGGTGGCAACGTAAATGCCTTGTAGTTTGTAGGCTAGAAAAAAAAGGACCAGCGGGACGAATTCGAGCAGTTGTTTCATGGGCGAGGAAAGAAAAGACAGCGTGCGGATTATGACCAGCACGCAATCACTTGTGGGAATACCGGTTTGTTTATTGCTTGTTGGGCAGGGTTATCCATATGTCACTGTCGGGGCGCTGCAAGCTGCGCGCCAGGCGCTGGGCAGACAAGGCACCGTGCATCGTACACGCATTCCATTGATCGGCTGCATGGCCGTGGGCGTGTACGGCGGCGTAACAGGCACGCCAGGCGGTGTGCCAGGCGGCATCGGGCAGGGCTGTTTGCGCGAAGGGGCGCGCCTGCGCCCAGTAAGCGCCAATGCAACCCGCCAACACATCGCCCGTGCCTGCAGTGGCAAGTCGGGCATTGCCTGAATAGTTGATGGTTGCTGTTGTGCCCGTTTGACCCGCGTAGGCAGCGGGCATGACGCACACGCTGCCAGAACCTTTCAACACCACGATGCACTGAAACGCCTCTGCCAAGGCGTGGGCGGCATCCAGCCGATCGCGCTGGACGGCAGCAGCCGTGCGCCGCAGCAGGCGTGCCGCTTCCAATGGGTGCGGGGTGAGCACTGTCAGCGCCTTGCGGGCGGCGCGCTGGCGCAGCAGGGCCTGCAAAGGCTCGGACGCCGCAATGGCGTTGAGGGCATCGGCATCCAGCACCAGATAGGGCGCTTGCTGCAACACATCGGGCAGCCACTGGGCAATGGCAGATCCGCAGCCGCAGCCGCATACCGTCACGGCCTGGTGGCAAGGCAAGGCAGCCAGTGCTTGTTGATCGGTCACATGACGCAGCATGAGCCCGGCATCGTGCACAACGGGGGCCGGGGCGTGCAGCAGACCCACGTACACCCTGCCTGCACCACTATGCAAAGCGGCCTCACCCGCCAGAATGGCTGCGCCTTGCATGCCGGTATCTCCCCCGATCACGCACACATCGCCAAAGCGGCCTTTGTGGCTGGCATATGGAAGTTGCGGAAGCTGTGATGACGGCGATACGGGTACATCTTGCTGCGCGCGTGTTGGGCCGAGCGCATGCAGGCTTGCACCTTGCAGTCGGGCATCTGCCGTGTGGGCGGTGGTTGGCACATCCAGATCATGCCACCAGATTTGGCCGGCGGCATCGCGGCCATGCGCCGTAAACAGCCCCGGCTTGAGCGTCAGCAAGGTGACGGTGTGATCGGTGCAAACACTGGGTGTATCGTCTGCCCATGTGCCGGTATCGGCCAGCAGACCGCTGGGAATATCTACCGCCAGCACTGGGGCGGGGCTGTGGCGCATGGCGGCCAGACAAGCTTGCATGGCCGCATCGGGCGCGCGATGGGCGCCGATGCCTAACAAGGCATCGATGCACAAATCGTCTGCATGCAGAGCAGGCGGCTTGTCTACAAAACAAACGCCTGCCGCAACAGCCTCTTGCCAGGCAGCTTGCGCATCGACGGGCATGGCCTGTTGCGGTGCCAGCGTGCTGACTTTGACCTGTTTACCCCATCGCTGCAAGCAGGCAGCCGCCTGCAAGCCATCCCCCCCGTTGTTGCCATAGCCGCAGGCAATCCAAATCGTGCGGGCGTGCGGCGCAACAGCCAACGCCACGCGGGCAACGGCCAATCCTGCGCGCTGCATCAGGGTGTGCGGCGGCAAAGCCTGTGCGGCCTGCTGCTCCAGCTGCCGGGTGGCCTGCACCTTGTGCAGCGGCAAAAAGGCATGCGTATCGGCACATGCGACGACCAAACGGGGAAGGGAAGATGACAATGCCTGCATATATGACCGGGAGTCTGACAGAAATCCAGGGAAAAACAAAACCTGTGCAAAGCCTGTTTGAAGAATGGTTGGGCATGCCGCCATCCCCCCAAATTCTCTTGAAGCGATGTGTCGGGTAGCTGTCAAAAAGCCGTTGTCGTGCTACAATCTACAAGTTTTGCAGCATTCTGCCTTGGCAGAGTGATTGCAAAAAGTCGCAAATCCGTTTTTCCGGGTGTTGCTTGGGTTGATGTGCTGCGCATGCGGTGCACAAACAGGCAAACTGAACGGATTTTAGAACCAACCTTTGGAGAAAACATGTCTGTCACCATGCGTGAAATGCTGGAAGCCGGTGTGCACTTTGGCCACCAAACACGCTTCTGGAACCCCAAAATGGCACCTTATATCTTCGGTGCCCGCAACAAAATCCATATCGTGAACCTGGAGCAGAGCCTGCCCATGTTGCAGGAGGCGATCAAGTTCGCGCGCCAACTGGCAGCCAACCGTGGCACCATCCTCATGGTCGGCACCAAGCGCGCCGCCCGTGAAATCGTGGCTGCCGAAGCACGCCGTGCGGGTACCCCTTATGTCGATCAGCGTTGGTTAGGCGGCATGCTGACCAACTTCAAAACGGTCAAAACATCGCTCAAACGCCTCAAAGAGATGCAGGCGCAACGCGAAGCGGGCTTGGACAGCATGAGCAAAAAAGAACAGCTCAGGTTCACCCGCGAACTCGACAAGCTCGAAAAAGACATCGGCGGCATTCAGGAAATGCACGGTCTGCCCGATGCCATTTTCGTCATCGACGTGGGCTATCACAAAATCGCCGTGGCCGAGGCGAAAAAACTGGGCATTCCGCTGATCGGTGTGGTCGATACCAACCACAACCCTGACGGTATCGACTATGTGATCCCTGGCAACGACG
>JAGOGU010000239.1 GCA_017996515.1 Allobrachymonas sp. | reverse complement strand
GTACCGCTGATTGCCATAACGGGCAATCCGCAATCGCGCCTGGCCCGTTATGCCCACACCGTGCTGGACAGCAGCGTGGAAAAAGAAGCATTCCCCCTGAATCTGGCCCCCACGGCCAGCACCACGGTGCAAATGGCCATGGGCGATGCATTGGCTGTGGCTTTACTGGATGCACGCGGCTTCAAGCCCGACGATTTTGCCCGCTCCCACCCAGGAGGCGCACTGGGGCGCAAGCTGCTCACCACCGTGGCCGATGTGATGCGCGCGGGCGATGCCGCGCCTGCCGTGGCGCTCACGGCCGACTTCAACACCGTGATGCGCGAAATGACGGCCAAAGGGCTGGGCGCCACCATCGTGGTCGATGCTGAAGGGCACGTGGCCGGCATCTTTACCGATGGCGATCTGCGCCGCCTGCTCGAAAGTGGCACCGACTGGCGCAGCCAGACCGCCGCTACGCTCATGCACACCAATCCGCGCAGCATTCGCGTCGATGCCTTGGCGGCCGACGCCGCCCGCCTGATGGAAGAGCACCGCATCAGCAGTCTGCCCGTGACCGACGCCAATGGCAAACTGGTGGGCGCGCTCAACACGCACGACCTGATGCGCGCCAAGGTAATTTGAACAACAACCCCTCCACGCATAGCCATGACCCTTGCCACCACACCCGCCCTCCGGTTCGAACCCACCCTGCTGCTGGCTGCACAAGGCATTCGCGTGGTGTTTCTGGATGTGGACGGCGTACTGACTGACGGCGGCCTGTTCTACAGCGAGGCGGGCGAAACGCTCAAACGCTTCAACACACTGGACGGGCACGGCCTGAAAATGCTGCAACGCGCAGGCATCACGCCTGCCATCATCACCGGCCGCGACAGCGCTGCGCTACGCACGCGATTGGCGGCATTGGGCATTACGCAAGCCGTGTACGGCACCGAAGACAAACTTCCTGCCGCCGAAAAACTGCTGGCCGAATTGGGATGCGCCTGGGCGCAGGCGGCAGCCATGGGGGACGACTGGCCCGACCTGCCCATGCTGGCGCAAGCCGCCTTTGCTGCTGCGCCTGCCAACGCCCATGCAGAAATCAAAGCCCGCGCACATTACGTCACACAAACTACGGGCGGCCACGGTGCCGTGCGCGAACTGTGCGATATCCTGCTGCAAGCGGGTGGCCATTACGCCGAGACGTTGCGCCGCTACCTACCGCCTGTGGCCTCTGCCCCCCAACAGCCATGAACCAAGATCCATCATCCACGTCGGCATCTACCGCCCCAGCATCTCCCCCACCGCGCAAACCGCTGGGCGCGCGGGTGTGGCGCCGCGCCGTTGATTACGTGCCGCTGCTGCTGGCGCTGGTGCTGGCGCTCACCACCTTCTGGCTGGTACGCAGCATGCCCAAAATCAGGCAACCCGAGCCGGAACTGCCTGCCGATGTGCCCGACTACTATCTGCATGATTTTCAATTGCGTCGCTACGGCGCACAAGGCAACCTGCAAGACGAGCTGACAGGCCAGTATGGCGAGCATCTGCCCGTGCCCGATACCATCCACATCCAGCAAGCCACCATGCGCGCCGCCAACCCACAAGGCAGCAGCACGCAAGGCCGCGCCAAGCGCGCAGTGGCCGGTCGCCAAAGCCAGGACATTGAACTGTTCGACCAGGTGCATGTAGTGCACCAGCCTGCGCCGAGCGCCAATGGGCAGGTTTCTCCCCCCATCACTTTCGAGAGCGATTACCTCAAATCGACCGACCGGCAAGAACACATCAGCACCAACCGCCCCGTTACCATCACGCGCAATGGCAACGTCATCACCGGCAGCGGCATGACTTACACCAACAGCAGCCGCACGGTTGAAATTGCCGGGCGCGCCAAAGCCGTGATTCAACCCACCCAATAAGCCATCGGCAAGCTTCCACGTCTTCCCCATGTCTTGGCGGCTGCATCCTCTTTGACAACCACCATGCCTGCTGCCCAACTGGGCGTTTGGCCGGCTGCTGCATGGCAAGCCGCGCAAGCCCCAAAAATGACACAGACCCCACCCCATAAAACCGCATGAATGGATGCGTCAAGAGGAAGGGGCAACGCCCGTTTGCGCGTTTAGAAGAACATTCTTTCTATGGTGCTTTTTTCTTTGGCATGCAAATACCATAGTGCAGTTCTTTGCTTTTCGCCCAAAAATCCATAGTTCTTGATACCCAAAAAGCTGGCTAGTCTTTGCGCCAACAATGCGGCTTCCGGGTTTTCCAATCTTTCTTGGAAGTTCCCAGTTTCTTGACAATGGGCGGGAGTCTGTAAAAAACCACTCCGCGAACCGGCTCGGGCGTAACCAGCTCCAGCACACACATATCCCAGTCTGGGTTGCCATACTTCTCCGTTGATATATAGGGCTGTTGAAGAATGTATGTCTGAATCCCATCAAATAGGCTCAGATCCAAAGGCAATGAAACATGGCACTTCTTGTTGCTCCAAAAAACAGGGGAGATACCATAGAGAGCCTTGTCTTTCCTGTCAAAAACAAGTCTACTTTTGCCTGCGCAATATTCGAGTCTCCATAAAACAGCAATAAACAACCAGCCGCACGCCAACGCCAACAAATAAGGCCAAGACGAGTCACCCCTTGATTTCAGGCCGATTGTCTTAAGCATACATATGACGAAAGAGATCACCATCGCACAAATCCAGCG